>JARRNE010000215.1:0-5051 GCA_037385305.1 Chromatiaceae bacterium
CGCCGCCAATGTGCGCAGACCCGCTTTGACTCATTCCCCAGCTCCATGCGAGCACGTCGTGTTCGCCTTTGTGCTTATCGTCCTTCGATTCACCATCGATGCCGTCGAACTTTATGAACATGTCAACAGCCATTGCTATTCTCCTAACCGATCGCTGTGTTGAAGGTGATGTTTGTGTCGGCGGAACCGACACGCTGGCCCAGGTCCGTACACATGCTGCCCGACAGATTTCCAACCTCTAACGGATTTCGCCGGACCCTCAAGTGACCTGTAACACGGTCAGTGCATTCCCCATGCCAGCAATGACACATCGATTTCCGCTGGATTGAGGCTCCTCGAACCATTTCTGCCGCCGCTCCCCTCATCCATCTTGAGCCAATCGGCCCAAGTTGACCCGCCACCCAGCTGGGATAAGCCTCCCCAAGCCCTTCGCGGCGTCGCTTATCCAGCGGCTTTCGCAGACGGCAGCTTAGAGACCAGCCGCAGGGAAACGGTGAGCCCCTCCAACTGGTAGTGCGGCCGCAGATAGAACTTCGAGGTGTAATAACCGGGGTTGCCTTCGACGTCCTCCACCACAACCTCCGCTGCCCGCAATGGGTACTTCGCCTTTGTCTCTTCGCCGGCATTTTCCGGGTTGCTGAGGACGTAGTTGCTGATCCAGTTATTCAGCCACCGCTCCATGTCCTCGCGCTCCTTGAACGAACCGATCTTGTCGCGCACGATACATTTCAGATAGTGGGCGAAACGGCAGGTTGCGAAGAGGTAGGGCAGCCGCGCAGCCAGGTTTGCGTTGGCGGTGGCGTCAGGGTCGTCGTACTCGAACGGCTTTTGCAAGGACTGGGCGCCAATGAAGGCGGCAAAGTCCGTATTCTTTTTGTGGATAAGAGGCATAAAGCCGTTCTTTGCCAGCTCCGCCTCTCGGCGGTCGCTGATGGCAATCTCGGTCGGACACTTCATGTCGACGCCACCGTCGTCCGTCGGGAAGGTATGCGCTGGCAAACCTTCTACGGCACCCCCGGACTCAACACCCCGTATGCGCGAGCACCAGCCGTAAAACTTGAAGGACCGATTGATGTTCGTCGCCATGGCATAGGCCGAGTTGGACCAACAGTACTTGTTGTGACTCGATCCCTCGGCGTCTTCCTCAAAATCAAACTCGTCGACAGGGTTGGTCTTTGCACCATACGGCAGGCGGGCGAGAAATCGCGGCATCGCGAGCCCAACATAACGGGCATCCTCTGACTCGCGCAGCGACCGCCATGCGGCATACTCAGGGGTCTGGAAGATCTTCGTCAAGTCACGGGGATTGGCTAATTCTCCCCATGAATCCATTCGCATCACGTTCGGATCCGCTCCGGCAATGAACGGCGCATGAATCGCGGCTGCGACCTTCGACATCTCGCCGAGAAGCTCGACGTCAGGCGGGCTATGATCAAAAGAGTAGTCTCCCACAATGCAGCCAAAGGGCTCGCCGCCAAATTGCCCGTACTCCTCCTCGTACAGCTTCTTGAATATCGGACTCTGATCCCACGCCGTGCCCTTGAACTTCTTTAGCGTTCGGTGCAGGTCTTTCTTGGAGATGTTCATGACGCGAATCTTGAGCATCTCGTCCGTTTCGGTATTGTTGACCAGATAATGTAGCCCCCGCCAAGCACCTTCCAGCTTCTGGAGCTCCGGATGGTGCAGCACCACGTTCATCTGCTCGCTCAGCTTGCGATCGATCTCTGCGATGATGGCCTCGATAGTGTGCACCACATCCGCGGAGACCACGACTGTGGTGGCAAGCGCCTGTTCGGCCAAGGTCTTCACCGCAGCCTCAACCGCCTCTTTGGCACGATCCGTCTTGGGCCGGAATTCCTTCTCCAGCAGCGCGCCAAAGTCGCTTACCTCTACAGCTTCCCGTACCGGCTCGGCCTGAGCTTGACTGTCCACCTCCACCATCGCTTAGCCCTCCTCACTCTTGGACTCTTCCGCCGTCTCGGCCTGCGGCTTCGGTGCCGAGGCGAGCGCCTGGAGCAGTGCGGGATCACCGAGTGCCTTGGCGATAAGCTCTTCCGCCCCGGACTTCCCGTCCATGTAGCTTACCAAGTTGGCCAGCTGTTCCCGGGCCTCGAGGAGCTGGCGCAGGCCACCGACCTTGCGTGCTACCGCCGCCGGCGAAAAGTCGTCCATGCTCTCAAACGTAATATCCACACTAAGGTTTCCTTCCCCCGTTAAGGTGTTAGGCACCTGGAATGCGACCCTGGGCTTCATTGCCTTCAGTCGATCATCGAAATTGTCGACGTCGATTTCCAGAAACTTACGGTCCGCAACCGCAGGCAAGGCCTCGGCCGGTTTTCCCGAGAGATCTGCCATAACCCCCATCACAAATGGAAGCTGAATCTTCTTCTCCGCACCGTAAATCTCGACGTCGTACTCGATCTGCACGCGCGGAGCCCGGTTTCGGGCAATGAACTTTTGACTGCTTTGTGCCATAACGCACCCCCTGGTGGTTTCGAAAGTACGCTGTTCTCAGGTTTCAACGCGACAAAAACTGGTCGGAGCCAAGAACATGAAGTCTCGACCGCAGACATTACTCCCCGTCCGGTTCAGTCCCCCGAATCAGCTCGATCTGAGGGACACCGTCCGGAGCCAAATCTCGCACGATTGCCATAAAGTCCTTTGCGACGAGGCGCTTGGCGCGCTCAAGCAAGAGTGGCACCGGGCTTGATGGCTCCTGCCGCTCGTAATAGCGGCAGACCTGGTCAAGCACACGGATGACGTCGTCACGGCCTCCAATCCTGGCCCCGCCTGCTGCAGCTGTCCCCTCCCCAAAAGTCCGTGCCTCCGCTTCACCGGATTCCTGGCCTGTAGCACGGCTCGCCTCCTGCCCCGACGGTGCGCCGTCGCTGCGCAGCGCAAGCGAGGCCCCCAACACCTTGTCAGCAGCCTTCAGAAGCTCGCTTAGCGCTCCCAGGTCGGGAGCCTGGGTCGGCCCCACCCGCTCCATGAGCAGCGACTCGATTGCCGCCACGCAATCGACCGACTCGCGCACTGCTGTCGCAGTTAACCTTAGCTTCTCCGCTTCAGCATCCTTGAACGCAGCATCGATGGACTGCTTATCCAGCGCTGCCGTCGTGTCCCCAGGCGGTAGTGGAAGCTCGCCTGCGGCGATTTGCACGTCCCGCAGACTCACTCGGCCGAGGACTGAGGACTGAACCAGTGGCGCCGACCTCAAAGCGTCTAGGATGGCGTCTCGGTCCGCAAGCGTGGATATTGTGTTCACTCTGAACGTCGGATCGTTGTCTTCGGCTGGATCGAGTTGTGGATGAACACACTCCCAGTAGCGCCCCAAGAGACCCTGCATGAGCATCAAGCCGTCGGCGATGCCTGACCACCCATCCGTGCGTGCTAGAGCGCGCGTCAAATGTGCTGCGATTCGTAGATCTTTGGTCGTTGAGAACAGCTCCACAGCCGCGACCTGGACGGCTGCCCAATCCGGCTCCTCGGCCGGAATGACCGTTTCCCCAAACTGCTGCTCCGGCTTGCGCTCGGCTGCGCGCTCCAGCGCACCAAACGCGGGATCGTACTCCAGATCGTCCCCGCATGGCGCATCGGGCGAGATCTCTTGGAGCAGCTCATCGATACTTATCAACTTCGCCTCCTTGGGAAGCACTGATCAATCCCACCTTGTCATGCCGTTCACGCTTCGACGAGTTGATCCCGTTGCGTGGGCTTGGCCAGTTTCCGAGCAAGTCAGCGCTTCCCCTCATGGGAAGACTCGAGTATCGGCGTCAGCCCGAAGTTCACCGACCTCCGGTGCGCCCTAAGTCCCCGCGAGACATAAGAGTATTCTTAGTTTCTCAATGTCTGTCCCCGACGCTCTCAGCTTCGTGTTGCATGAGCAAAAGTCGTTCAAATCCCCCCCACTGTCAACCGACCCGCTGTCCGATGAAGAATATTGAGACTGGAAGACAACTAGCCCCCTTTCCGAGCCAGCCGAACGTTGACGGAATCCGAGCTGCGCCTGGTAACCTCGCTGCCCTTGCCGCCCGACCCGAAGACCCCGCAAGCCCGTGGGACGCAACATGATACGACCGCCGCCGAAAACCACGACCGGTGCGCTCTCTTAGCCAGGGAATGCCTCAGTCAGACACCGCACTTGGCTTAGCGCCCCAGGCGAACGGCAGTGCGGCCGGCGGCTCTGCCAGAGACTGAAACACTGCGAGCCTCGCCGCGTTTCGGTTGCGATAGCTCAAGAAAGGCATGACACCAGCGCCGAGAATTTGCTGCCCAGCTCGCTCGGATAGATAGGTTTCCGCAACCGCCTGAAGCTTCGTTTCGCCACCTTCTCGGTAGGCGTGGGCTGGCAAATCACTCAGGAACAGCGAATCGCCTGGGCCTTCACCCCAGCTGTGATCCGAGAAACGACGAGCCATCAGCATGGCACAACCCATCGCGGGATTTCCCCAAAGGTAATGGTTGTGCTCTCTTGCCGCCGATAGCTCTTCGAAATCGAAACTCTCGCACGGGTCGGTCTCCTTGCCGTAGGGAAGCCTCAAGAGGAGACGGGGCAGCGCAAGTCCGAGCCACGTCGCCGCCGGGCTCCGCCGCAACATCGTCCATCGCTCCGCGGACTTAGGGTCCGGAGCCACCCAATCAGACGGCTCCGGCCCGTCAGCCAGGGAAGGACACCCCACGACGAGGGGATCTGCGGCGGCGAGGAAAGGAGCGCCGGCGACAGAACCAAGGGCCCCCATGGCGGCGAGCACATCCACGTGCTCGATCGAAGGTCCGAACGTGTAATCGCCGACCAGCAGAGACCAAGGATTCACGTCTGTCAAGCCGTTGCTCGGCTCGACCAGCAGCTTGGAGACCTGAGAGCTGGTAAGCTGGGTCCCCGCTGACCGAAGGTCTTGCTCGAGCTCGGCCTGGGTTACGTCGAGTGCCCACAGCTCCCATGACTCTCCGACATCCAGACCGGACAGAAGCCAATCGGCGCCCCGCCAAGCGGATTCTAAGGCCTGGAAGCGAGGGTGGTGCAACACAGCCCGCATGCGCGCAGTCACCAA
>JARRNE010000216.1:0-5038 GCA_037385305.1 Chromatiaceae bacterium
CTGCGCCTCCTGGCGATGAAGCCGCCGACTTGATCGGCCCACCGCTTCGCCCGCACCAGCCAATCAGCGCAGGGACGTGTACGCGATCCGAGGGACAACATGGACCGGCAGGTGTAAGATCCCCAGGCCATCTACGTCAATCCGGACAGGAGCACAGAACGCGAGCAACGCGATCTGCGTGGGGTGCCGGCCACGGCATTCCCGTAATCCGCCCAATCTCCGGGTCAGAAAACCAACCCTTAAGGGAGACAACTTCATGATAAGAGTGTTGCTTCTGCGTCACGGCGAGAGTGAGTGGAACAAATCCAACCAGTTCACCGGGTGGACCGACGTGGACCTCACGGAAGAGGGTCGCAAGCAGGCAAAGCAAGCAGGCGAGATTCTCAGGCAGGAAGGCTACACCTTCGATGTGGCATACACGTCCGTTCTGAAACGTGCCATCCGGACGCTTTGGATAGCCTTGGACGAATTAGACCTGATGTGGATTCCCGTACACAGGTCCTGGCGGTTGAACGAGCGCCACTATGGTGGTCTACAGGGATTGAACAAAGCCGAGACGGCGGCCAAATACGGTGACGATCAAGTCAAGATCTGGCGCCGTAGCTACGATATTCCACCGCCGGCGCTGGAAAAAGACGACGAGCGCTACCCGGGCAGAGATCCCCGTTACGCGGAGCTGAGCGCAGCTGAGCTTCCAACGACCGAGTGTCTCAAAGACACGGTGGAGCGATTCCTGCCCTATTGGCATGAAGTCATTGCGCCGGCGATCAAATCGGGCAAGAAAGTCATCATCGCAGCTCACGGAAACTCGTTACGTGCGCTCGTGAAATATCTCGACCACGTTTCGGATACGGATATTCTGGAGCTGAACATTCCGACCGGGGTGCCGCTGGTGTATGAATTGGACGACAACCTGAACCCGATCAAGCACTATTATCTGGGCGATCAGGCGGCCATCGAGGCGGCGATGCAATCGGTCGCCAATCAGGGCAAGGCAGCGAAGTAGACAGGATGTGGGAATCGGCGTCGAATTCCTTCGCTTCGGAACAAGATCAAGATGTCAGCGCCCTCTCCAGCTGCCTTCCGCGCAGCGCGTGGCGGCGGGGGCCGCTTTTGGGCCTTTGCCTACCGCGACGGCCGGCGTGCGTCGCGGAGCCACTGCCGATACGTCTCCACGCAGATGCGCTGATCGCGCGGGGCACGCTGATGACAGGGGCTGCCTGGGCGGAATCTGCGCCACCAGATCAATAGGTTGCTGCGGTGCTGGTGTCGTACGTAGAGGTGCTGGTGTCGTAGAATGGAGTTGACCAGTGCTTGCTAAGCCCCTTGTCGGGGGCTCTCACTTTGCAAGTCCCCAGACGCTTACTACGCTTTCTGATGTCGATTTTGCGCACGGACAGGAGGGAGATCATGGGAGACAAAGAGAAGAAGGCAACGCGAAGGGAAGCGCCAGGCGGTGCCGGCGCGCTGACACCATTCGCGGACATGGAGCGGTTTCTGGAAGGCATGATGCCATTCGGCTGGATGCGACGCATGCGCCGGGGATGGCCGGCCTGGGAGGACATTGAGCTGCCGTTCGAGGACCGCGTGCCGAGGGTCGATGTGATCGAGCACGATGAGGCGATCGTCGTTCACGCCGAGCTCCCGGGTGTCACGAAGGACGACCTGGACGTCTCGCTCGCGGGAGACCGGCTCACCATCAAGGCCAAGACGCGGCACGAGTCAGAGGAGACAAAGGGCGAGTATCACCGGCGGGAGATCTCCCGCGGTGAGCTCACCCGCACCGTCCGGCTGCCTGCGAGCGTCGATGCGGACAAGGCCGAGGCGAAGTTTGCCGACGGCCTCTTGGAGCTGACGTTACCCAAGACCGTTCCGGCACAACGTCAGTCCATCCAGCTGGACTGAGTCGCAGCGGAAGTTCCCCTATGCAGGGCGGGACGTACCCACCTGTGCAACTTATTGTTGATTTGTTACCTATCCAACTCTCTGGCCGGTGGGCTTCCCTCCCGGCAGACTGTCGGGCGAACCCCTTCGCAGGGTTATGCGACACGGGACCGGCATAGGGCGATCTTCCGGCGCGCCGTGCTCCTGATGGCTGGGAGCCGCCGCCAACTGCGGTGCAATTCTGCGCCGCAGAGGCTATGCCCTGTTGCGCCAGCCTGCTCGGGTAGTTATGCGACCCTTCCCCAAACCTATGCCTGGGAGCGGCCGACACCCGTCCTCCGGACCGAAGGCCCTGCCGCTACTCGGTCTGCTCCCGGCATTCAGGAACGACCCCCTCGCACTCCTCACCTCCCTGCAGGCTGAGTACGGTGATCTCTTCACCCTCCCCCTTGGGCCCTACCGATTTCTGGTGGTCAACGATGCCGAGCACATCCACACCGTCCTGACGCACCACGGCCGGGGCTTCGTGAAGGGCAAGGATGCCCGGCTGGCGGCCCCCCTGCTCGGCCAAGGGCTGCTCCTCAGCGAGGGCGAGCGCTGGCGCAGACAGCGGCGACTCGTGCGACCCGCCTTCGGCACCGAGCAGCTCCAGCGCTACGCGGACGTTATGAGTCGGGTAGCGGAACGGGTGCTCACGCACTGGCACGACGGTCAGACTTTGGATCTCGACGAGGCAATGAGCCATATCGCCCTCAGTGTCGCAATCGGCTCGTTCTTTGGAGCCGAGGCGCAGGACGCGCTTCCCGAGATCACTGCCCACGTCCACACAGCCCGTCGATTCATCATCGACCGCTTTCGCTCCCTCATCCGGCTGCCGGTGTCCTGGCCTCTGCCCACGCACCGGGCGTTTCGAGCAGCGGTCCGGGGCCTCGGGCAGGTGATTGAACGGTTCGTCCACGCGCGGCGCGCGTCAGGCACTCACAGGGAGGACCTCCTGGGCCTGTTGCTCCGCGATCTGGACGACCCGGAGTCGCCCATGGACCAGACGGAGCTGCGCGACCATGCCATCAGCTTCCTCATTGCCGGCAGTGAGACCACTGCGGCCACAATGGCCTTTGCCTGGGATCTCCTCGCCACCCATCCCGAGGCGGACGAGCAGCTCTGTGTCGAGCTGGAACAGACCCTTGGCGGCCGAGCCCCGACCATTGCCGATCTCCCGAACCTTGCCTTCCTGCGGTCGGTGATCTTGGAGACGCTCCGACTCTACCCGCCGATATGGCTCTTCCTTCGAGCAGCAACCGCGCCCTTCGCCCTGGGCCGCTACGAATTAGCGGCCAACACACAGGTCATGATCAGCCCCTGGCTCTCGCACCGCACATCGGCATCCTTCGAGGACCCCGAGGCGTTTCGCCCTGCACGGTGGATGGCTGGGCCCGAGCCCGCTGCCTTCATTCCTTTTGGAGACGGACCAAGGCAGTGCATCGGCCGGGAGCTTGCCATGATGGAGGCCATGTTGGTCATCGCACACCTGCGGACTCGCGTCCGCTTTCAGCTCCTGAACCCATCGGCCGTTGAGCCGGAGGCTTTGGTGACCCTGCGGCCCCGCGGCGGGATGCCCGTCCGCGTGCGATCACTCCCATCGGCGGGCAGCCCTTGCTAAGTATCGGTGCAGAAATAACCGGAGCACTCGTAGGTCGGGTTAGCGCAGCGTAACCCGACACCAGCGGTCGAGTTGCACCTCTTGTTTCTGAATCGTTCCTAAACGCTAATCTGTATTGCGCATCCGCCGGGCTCGGCAGCGTGGTCCGCGGGTCCGTCGACCGGGACGCGCTGGGCTCCGTCCTCGGGCTTCAAGCGAGCCGGCGAATCGTGCTGGCGCGGTCCGTCGGCCACGCCAGGCCGGAGCAACACCGAAGGAGGCACCGAATGTCGATCCCGCTCTTCCGGGACCAGGGAGGCAGTGAATAAGGCGATTAGCGTCGTGGCTCAGCTGAACACTAAGACGGGGGTCGGGTACGGGTCGGCGGGACCCTCGGCGCCAGGCAGCGCGCCGTGGAGCCTGCATGGAACGCATTTACGGCGTGTCGCGACGGCCCGTACCCGACCCCTTGCGCACAGCTGAGGGATAGCGCTAATCCCCTTGAATAATCCCGTGTTCTAGTAGTCGTCGAAGTTCTCCATTGGGGTGTGGCTGTGGGCCATCCGTCGCTGGGACCAATTGACGACCCAGGAGGCGATGGAGGCTTGGGTAACGGGCGGTGGAAGGCGGGCGAGCATGGAGGGAAATGTGTAAAAGCCCTTGTACAGCTCTTTCACCCGGCACTCCAATTCCTCGG
This sequence comes from Chromatiaceae bacterium, assembly GCA_037385305.1. Classification (GTDB taxonomy): domain Bacteria; phylum Pseudomonadota; class Gammaproteobacteria; order Chromatiales; family Chromatiaceae; genus JARRNE01. The sequence continues at coordinate 4,221 of JARRNE010000216.1, forward strand.
GGGAAACATTCCGCGGCTTGATGTAACAGGTCATTCCGGGCCACCTTCCCATGTTGTAGTCGTCCAGGAGGCGGCCGTCCTGCTTCATGCGGTCATAGAGCGGCGTTCCCCGGTGGGGGGTCAGGATGTTGAAGTAGGCTACCGGCACCTTGTTCTCCTGCAGGAACGCCATGGTCGCCCGAAAGACATCCTCCTTTTCCGTATCAGCTCCAAAGATGAAGTTCAGGGAGTAGCTGATTCCCCGGCGACGCAGGTCCACGAGGATATCCCTGTACTGATCTACCTTGTTGGTCCTCTTGTTCATTCCGGAAAGGGTATCCTGATCGATACTCTCGATCCCGATGTTGACGTGCAACAGGCCACTCCTCTGGGCCACATCCATAAACTCTCTGTTGCGGCATAGATCGACGGACCAAAGGGCCGACCAGCGGAGCCGCAGCGGGATGAGGGCTTCCATAAGCTCCAGCGCGTGAGCCCGCTTTCCGGCGAAGTTGCTGTCGGCAAATAGAATGATCTTGCCGCCGGTCCGCTTGATCTCCTCGACAACGTCTTCGACGGGGCGGTAGCGATAGGCCTGCCCCAGATAGAAGCGCTCGGAGCAGAAGTAGCATTTGAAAGGACAGCCTCGGGAGCTCTGCACGGAGAATGTCTTGAACAGTCCGTATCGCCTGAGCTCGAGCAAGTCATAGCGGGGAAAAGGAAGACCGCTCAGATCTTCCACGCGGCGAGCCCTGTAGATGGGCTTGAGGCGCCCGTTGGCTGCATCTTCGAGCATCTCCTCCCAGATATCCTCTGCTTCGCCGATCCCTACGGCATCA
>JARRNE010000217.1:0-5035 GCA_037385305.1 Chromatiaceae bacterium
GGTTCGAGCAGCAATGGAACGAGAACCTGGTATTTTTGGTTTCCGAGGCGGTCGCACTACAGCTCCTGGCTAGGATCGCGCGGGTCCCGCAGGGGTCGAAGCTCGCCTCGCTGCACGGCTTCGGGTAGGCCGAAGTAGTAGCGGCCAAGCAGGTTGATGTGCCGGTGGCCCAACGGGGAAAGGCGTTCGATGTCCTCTTCGCGAAGCACGTAGCCCTCGGCACGTAGGTGGCCCAGAGCGACTTCCATATACTGCGTATTCCAAAGCGCGATGGCATTGACGACGAGTCCAAGGGCGCCGAGTTGATCTTCCTGGCCCTCCCGGTAAGCCTGACGGAGCTCGCCCCTCCTGCCGTGGAAGACGGCCCGAGCGAGCGAATGCCGACCCTCCTGACGATTGAGCTGGATGAGCATCTGGCGGCGGTAGCTCTCGTCGTCGATGACGTTGAGCAAGTGCAGCGTCTTGGAGATGCGACCGTACTCGGCGATTGCCCGCCCGAGGGTAGTGGGGCGCCCACCTCCCTGCAACGCGCGTATGAGCTCGGTGGCATTGACGGTTCCGAAAGCGAGCGAGCCGCTGACGCGGAGCATGTCGTCCCATCGGATTCGAATCAGCTTTGCACTGATACGATGGCGGGCGACTTTATTGAGCGGCCCGTAATCCGCGCCTTGATCGAGCCGCCAGAGTCGAGCATCGCCGAGATCCGCAATCCTCGGACTGAACTGGTACCGGAGCAGGCGGAAGAGTCCGAAGACCAAGTCACTGTAGGATGCCGTGTCGGTGATGATCCGGACCGGACGCAGGCTCGTCTCATTCTGAAGGAGACCCTCGAGGATGTAGATCGAGTCGCGCAGGGTGCCCGGGATAACGAGACCGCTAAAGCCGGTGAACTGGTCGCTGGTGAAGTTGAGGTAGGTAATCCCGCGCCCGGTCCCGAAATACCTCGGGTTAGGACCGGCGTTGATCGTGCGCACGGGCACGACGAAGCGAAGCCCATCGGCCGAGGCGACGTCGCCGCCTCCCCACCGCTGAGCGAGCGCGATGGTGGCTTGGTGATCGACGAGGCGGGCATTGGCAGCAGCGATCGTCTCTCCGCGGACATAGTTCTGGGCAACCCACGAGAGCCGCCCGCGCGTGAGCGCCGCAACGCCCGGTCGCACGACGGGCTCGTAACCGAGATTGCAGGCTTGGGCGACGAGCTCCGCGCAGAGGCTGGTCGTGAGGTCCTCGACCCGGGCGCGCGCCTCGCTCGCGTGGCTAAACTCCTTTGTGAATCCCGTCCAGGCGTCTACCTCGAGGAGCACGTCCGGCAGGTCCACGCGCGGCAGGCGTGCGCTCACTTGGTCACGCAGATCGATAAGGCTCTGTGGTTCCTCGAGCGCGTCGAGGGGACTCAGGACGAGTGTCTCGCGCCCATCCTTTTTGCGCTCGACCCGGGCGGCTTCATTTTCGTCGAAACGCGCAATCGTGCGCCGATAGGTCTGGTCGAGCTCCTTTTCAAGCAGCGCGAGCTCGTCTTCCGCATTCGGCGAGCGGCGCAGCATGCGGCAAACGCGAGGTCGAGCCGCCTCCCACGCGCTGCCTTCGAGTAACTGAGCGCGCGGGTCCCCCCAATGCTTGCTTTTATCGACAAAGACGTCATGGCGGGCGAGTGCATGGCGCAGGCGCTCCAGCACACACAGGGTGTAGGCTCGTCGGTCGACTTCACCCCGGGTGGGGAAAACCAGGCGCCGCCAAGCAGATGTGACGACCGCGAGCGGAAGCTCCTCTTCCCGGACTCGGGTCCGGCGCTCGGTGCGTTTGTGTCTCAGGGTCTCAAGGGCATCCAGAACCGATCGCCCGGCCTCGTTCGCGCGGAACTCAAAGGTCTCGAGCAAGGGGAAGAGAATCAGTCGGGCGGTCCGATAACGGCGGACGAGATCTTCGTAGTACCGACCCTCCCTGGGGCGAGCAAGCGCCTGGATCGTTGCCACGGCTGCCTCGAGCTGCTCGGGGGGGACGCGCCCAAAGAGCGCCGAGCGGACTTGCCCGAGGTCGGTGGACGCCGGATTCATCAACGCCCAGTAGACCTCACAGAGCTGAAGGGCAGCCTCATCGAGGTCTTTCAGCGTGCGCAATCTCCGAGTACGCCCTTGGCTTTCGGCCTGCGACAGCAGGTCCCTCACGAGGACATCGAGGAGGTCCAATGCATCATCGGTGGCTCGGATCTCAAGCTCACGCGCTACGGCCACCAGCGTTGCCATTTTCCGATCATCTCGCATTCGCGAGATGGCCTGGGCGCGCACCGAATAGGCATGGCGGGCCAGCGCGTCGAGGCGACCGGTTGGCACATGGGAGAGATCAAGCTCACCCACGCCGAGCGCTCGCACCTCATCGAGTCGCTCGAGCGCCTCGAGCATTCCTTGTCCGCTCACGCGGGTGGGGGCCTGACGAAGGCGCTCGAGCGTTGTGGGACGTCCGTCCTCCGGAAGCGCGAGCAGCGCCTCGAGCCGGATACGCTGCTCGGGCGTGGGGACATCACTCAGGATCTGCCAGAGTCGCGCGGCGGCACGCTCGCGGATCCGTGCGATGAGGCGCGCAAGCGTGGTGACGCCGGGCAGCAGGACCTTGTGCTCCACGAGCCAGGCGGTGGCGTGGTCGAAGAGAACGCTCGGTCGCTCGGCGCTCACCGACGCGCGCGTGTAGAGCCACCGCACGAGGCGAAAGACTTGGGGAGATTCGGTGAGCTCGCGGTAGCCGTAGCTTTCGCGGATCTCCTCGACGTGGCGCCATCGGGCGTCATCCTGGTAGTGCCGGATGCAGCCAGGATCGGAGATACCGAGCTGGAGGGCGAGGTACATAAGGGCGCCGCGGGGAACCTCGGTGGGCTGGGCGAGAAACGTACCGAGGAAGCGAACCGTACCCAGTTGGGCGGCGAACCCGAGCTTGTTGTGGTCGCCGTGGCGGCGGGAGATGCGCCGCCGATCGGTCTCGTCGAGATGGAAATACTTGGCGAGCTGCTGTGGCGTGGGCTCGCCGGCGAAGCGACCATAGCGTTGCTCCTGCGCGGCGGTGAGGAAGTCGACGGGCATGCAAGGAGGGCGCTAGCCGCACGAGAGATAACCCGCTAGTATCTCTTGTAGGTACACCCTGGTTGCCCGGAACGCAAGGGATTGCGGCAGCCGAGCCTCGAGCGAACCCGGCGAATTATCTCTCGTTCCACTCAACCCGATGACCGCTGTTACCCATCTACACCCATCGAAAACGACCCTCGGCGCCGCGATCAAGGCGTTCTTCGCCGACCGTGACCTGGCACCGGCAACACGACGGGCTTACCGGGCGACTTATGACCCGTTGCTCGAAACGTTCGGTGCCGACATCCCAATCACAGCGCTGACGGGGACCGAACTCCAGCGCTGGATCACTCGCCGCTGGGGCCAGGCCGCACCGGCCACCTGGAACGCGCGGCTGACTGCAACCCAGGTTTTGTTTGGTTACTGCCAGCGCCAGGGTTGGATCGAGGGCGACCCGACGGCGAGCCTTGAGCGGCGTCGAATCCCGCGTGATGAGACGCGGGTGATCCCGTACGAAGAGCTTGACGCGCTCTGGTGCCGGTTGGATGTTGCCCTGCGTGAGAAGCTCCTTTGGCGAATGCTCTACGCAACCGCCGCGCGTGCCAGTGAGATCCTCGCTCTGGACGTCGAGGACCTGGATCTCGGCCGTAAACGCGCGGCGATCATCGGCAAGGGCGGTCACCGAGAGGTGGTTGTATGGGATGCAGCGACCGCACGGCTTCTACCGCGCTATCTGGCCGGTCGGCAGCAAGGACCGGTCTTTGTGACCGAAGGGCTGCCCAACGTCGTTCCGGCCGAGGCCGATCGAAGTCCAGACGGTCGAGGGAGACTTTCTTATCAGCGGGCGTGGTCTGTGTTCCGCGAAGCTTCGGGAGGGCAATGGACGCTTCACCAGTTGCGGCACAGTGCACTGACCCATCTCGGCGAGGACGATGTTTCGGCGCCTCTGCTCATGGCGAAGTCACGCCATCGAGACCTTCGGACGCTCTCGCGCTACGTGCGGCCCGGGCCCGAAGCGGTCGCCCGGCTCACTGCAGAACATGATCGGGCGAGGCGTGGGAATCGTCCGCGACGGTAGCCGGAAGAAGCTCCGGCCGGAGAAAAAACACCAGGTTTTCGTTCCATTGCTACTCGCACCCCCATCCTTCGCGCCTTCGTGGCACAGTAGCGCCACCAAACATCCGCGGTCGTTGACACGCGAGGTCAGGGTGCGGTCATCCACGACCATATTTACTCGCACCTGGCTCGGCGACTGCTCACGAAACCCAGTCTCCAAACCATGTTATGCCATCGCTCCTGCCATGCCGTCACTGCTTCAACCGATAGCCGGTCCTGAACATCCAGCCGACCACGGCCAGAGAGAGTGACAGAAACACCAGGATCATGGTCAGGCTCAGGCCCACGCGCACGTCGGCGACCTCGAAAAAGCTCCAGCGAAACCCGCTGATCAGGTACACCACCGGGTTGAGCAGGGTGAGAGTCTGCCAGGCCGTGGGCAGCATATCGACCGAATAGAAGGTGCCGCCCAGGAACACCAGCGGCGTCACCACCAGCAGCGGGATGAGCTGTAGCTTTTCGAAATCGGTGGCCCACAGGCCGATGATGAAGCCAAACAGGCTGAAGGAAAAACAGGTCAGTACCAGAAAGGCCAGCATCCACACTGGATGAGCGATCTTGATGGTGACAAAGAAGCTGGCCGTCACCAGGATGATCACCCCGATGATGAACGACTTTGTCGCCGCCGCCCCCACATAACCAATCAGGATCTCCACGAAGGAAATCGGTGCCGACAGGATTTCATAAATGGCGCCGGTGAACTTGGGAAAGAAGATCCCGAATGAGGCATTGGCGATGCTCTGGGTCAGGATCGCCAGCATCATCAGGCCGGGCACAATAAAGGCGCCGTATTCCACCCCCTCCACCGACTGGATGCGTCCGCCGATGGCCGAGCCAAACACCACGAAATACAGGGTCGTCGTCAA
>JARRNE010000218.1:0-5034 GCA_037385305.1 Chromatiaceae bacterium
ATCTGAACGGTATGGTCCAGGATCCAGACCCAGTCGCTGGCTTTGGGTTTCGGCCGCATCAGCTTGTAGTAGCCGATGCGCAACAACCACAAGCGCCCGGCATACCAGGAGGGGCAGGGAAGCGCCGGTGCAAACAGTGACAGCACCGTCTCAAGCGTACGGCTGGCACCGCGAAAGCTCGCAACGGCGGATAACAAGTGAATCCCTGGTTTCTGGATAACTCTCCAAGCAGCCCCGCCTTTTCACAAGAATCCCAAGCCGATGGTGGCGCTGCTTGCGGATAACACCCCGATACGGAATGTTATCCAGAAAGGAGAATAACCCCCAGTAGTTCAGGTTTCTCCCGATCAACGCCGATCCTACGACAGCTTCGTGCTGACGGGACGGGGGAGCAAAGGTGTGTTGCCAGGCGTGAGAACATCTTACAGCAGAGGGGTTGGGAAGTTGCCCGTCATGTCCGCTATTGGCCGGTTGCGGTCCTTATAGAACAGGTGTGGTCCCCAAAGGTCATTGCCTGGAGCGCTGACGTGTCCGTCGGCGTGTCGATGGCCAATCCGTTACCGACGACAGACAGTCAGGAGCCCGTCCAAACAGGCAGAGCACCGCAGGGGCAATTGTGGGGCTGGGACTCGACCCATCGACGCTCTTCATCCCGGCGAAGCACGACTACGCGGTGTTCCCCATGGCACTGCTCCCGCCCTTTCTCACCGTCTCGGAGGGCACTTCCGCCGGTGGCGGCCGGATCGTCGTTCAGCCGAGGTCAATGTCGAACTGCCCCCGCTGGGGCTCCGGGCGCTCTTGGCAGAGCTGGCGCAGGGGACAGGCGCCAAGATTGTCACCCAGAAACGCGCACACGGCGTGGAACAGCGCGTGACTTGAAGCGACCACGAAGTCCTGGGCGCGATCCATATCGATTTCCAGCTCATCGAGCGGCCGGCCGTCCAGGTCACCGACCACCAGCCCGGCGTAGCGGCCGAGGGCGAAGGCCGGCAGGATGTTGGCGTGGTCGCTGCCGCGGCGGATGCCCCTGCGCAGGTACGACCGGGCCTCGACGCGCAGGTGTGCCGCGCCACGGCAGATCTGCGCCAGCTCCAGCGCGGTGTTGTCGAAGGCGTTGTGGTGGCGCACCCGTAACGGCAAAAAACCCGCCCGCCGCAGCGCCGCGTGGGCGAAGGTGCTGCCGTAGCCGTCGTTGTAGTACAGGATGGCATCCTCGAGCCGGGTCACCCGCGCGTCACAGCGAACGGCTCGCGCGGGACGCCCGCGCGGGGCCCACCACAGCTGCCCGGCCGCGGTATGGTAGCGATCGCCGGAGTGCAGGCCGTAGACCCGCCCGCCGATGAGGTCCCCGAAGCGCGGGACCGGGATGTCCGCGACCGCCAGTGCGAAGCCCGGATCGCCCACCATCAGATCGCGATTGATCGACCCATCGATGGGATCGATGAGCAGCGCGGCGACGGCCGTGCCGCCCGGCGGATCTTGCGGCGCCTGCCCCTCGAGGTACAGCCGCACCGGCAGTCGGCTGGCCTCCCACCAGGCGGTGATGTCGCCAGAGAGCTGGTCATCCACCCGGTGATGGCCCTTGAGGTCGGCGCCGTCGGCCAGCTCCAGTCCACCCTCGGCGATGGACCCCAGAGTTTCCACGACCGTTGCCTCCAGCGCTGCTCCCACCGCCTGCAACCGCAGGTCGGTCCAGAAGCCCTGACTGGGAGCGGCAGTCGGCTTGGAGCGGGGCGGGCGCATGCCCGCGATTCTCGCCCCACGACCAATGGCCTGCAACCGCCCGTCCCCGGCCCGGCTGCTGCAAGTGGTTCGCGCTCGCGATATTGTTCGGCGCAAGCGTTGGGGGGCGAGACAGTCCCGTCGCGCGATAGGTAGGGCGCAACTTGGTCTCGCCCTTTACGTCCGACCTCCCCGTGCTCCGGCCACATCAGGGCGGGAACTGCCAACTGAGCTCAGACACGGCGGAGTCGAGGCCCGAGGGGGGACCTGGGCAAGGGCGTCTGCCGAATGAGCTCCACCAGCGCGTCAAAGGGGAGTGGTGGGCTGAAGTAGAAACCCTGGATCTCGTCGCACTCCTTGGCTCGCAGCAGCTGATAGTGCGCTTCCGTTTCCACCCCCTCGGCGACGACCGTCGCCCCGAGGCTCCTCGCCAGGACGATGATGCCCGAGACTACAGCGGCGTCCTTGCTGTCCGAGTCGACGTTCCGAATGAAGGAGCGGTCGATCTTGACGGTGTCGATCGGGAAATGCTTGAGGTAGCCGAGGGACGAGTAGCCGACCCCGAAATCGTCGATCCCGATTCTTGTTCCCAGCTCCTTTAGGCTCTCCAACACGCGCAACGCGCGGCCGGTGTCCTCCATCGCGCTCTCCTCGGTGATCTCCACCTCCAGCAGCTCGGGCGGAAGTCCTGTGTCTTCGAGGGTCGAGCGGACCTGATCGACAAGGGAGACCTCACGGAACTGGCGGGGTGATATGTTGACGGCGACGCCGATAGGCTCGCATCCGTAGCTCGAGAGGTCTTGGATGCGCCGGCAGGCCTCGTTCAGAACCCAGCCTCCGATGGACACGATCAGGCCGGTCTCCTCGGCCACCGGGATGAACTCGCCCGGGGGAACCAGGCCTTTGGAGGGATGCTGCCAGCGCACCAGTGCCTCGACGCCGCGGACCGTCCGGCGACGCGTATCGATCTTGGGCTGGAAGTGCAGGATGAGCTCGTTGTGCTCCAAGGCCCGGTGCAGCTCTGCCTCGATCTCCAAGCGTCGGAGCGTCTGCGAGTTCAGCTCTTTGGAGTAAAACTGGTAACCCCCCTTGGCCCGGCTCTTGGCATGGTACATGGCCGCGTCGGCGTTTCGGAGCAAGGTCTCTGCGTCCGTACCGTCCTCCGGGTACAGGGCGATGCCGAGGCTCGCACTGGCCCGCAGCTCGTGGCCCTTTTGGACGAAGGGGGTCGCCATTGCGGTCATGAGGGCGCCTGCGATTGCCGCCGCTTCGGCCCCCTTGCCTGCACCCCGCTTCAGGTTGGTGGCCAGCACGACGAATTCGTCGCCGGCCAAGCGGGCGAGTGTGTCGCCCGCACGGATCGCTGGGCTCAGAGTGTGCGCCAGGTGCACCAGAAGGGCGTCCCCGGCTCCGTGCCCGAGCGAATCATTGACGATCTTGAACCGGTCGAGGTCGAGAAAGATCACTGCCAGGTCAGTACCTGTGCGGTCGGCTTGCGCCACCGCCTGATCCAGCCGATCGCTGAGGAGCAACCGGTTGGGCAACCGCGTCAGCGGGTCGTGGTACGCCAGATACTCGAGCTGCTCTTCCCAGGCGGCGTTGGACAGGGCGACGGCTACGCGATCGGCCAGCTCCCGAACCACCCATACGACATCCCCGTCGCCAACCTCTTCCCCCCTCGAGCCAATGACCAGAAGCGCGGAGAGACGGCCCTCGGCAACGATCGGAGCTAAGCGCAGGTGTGCCTCGCGCAGCCCCTCGTAGTCGGGAAACAGGGCACGGAAGGCATCCTCCCCCCGCGCGACCGAGATCACGGGATGCTGCGCGATCAGCTCTTGCTCGGCGGGCCCTGGCCGAAACCACAGCCGATGCGGCTCGCGCTGCAACGGCGGATCCGCAAACCGCAGGAAGCGTGTAAGGCGCTCGGGCTCGAACTGGTCGGCCAGCGCGAGGGCAGCAAAAGCGCAGCCGCTGACTGCCCCCGCCTCGCGCAGCACATCGCCCACGATCTCCGCCCTCGACTTGTGAGTGAGGATTCCGCGGTCGATGAGGGCGAGCGCGGTGAGGCGGCGGAACTGCCGCCGGAGGCGCTCGGCCATGTCATTGAACGCCTTGGCAAGACGGCCGAACTCGTCTCTGGCGGTGACCACCACCGGATGCTCGAAGTCCTGATGGGCGAGGCGCTGGATGCCTTGCATCAATGCCTCCAGGGGCAGGAAGCTGTGGCGAATCTGATGCACGCTGAGCAGGCCCACCAGTGCCAGGGTGAAGCCGACCACGCGCAGGAATACCCCCTTGAACGCGGACAGACCCGCGAGCAGCTCGGAGCGAGGTGCGCCCGAGAGTATCTGCCAGGAGCCGCCGGCATCGAACCGAGTCGCCAGAAAGAGCCCCCAGGCGCGGACGGCGACGCCATTCGCCTCGGCATCGGCCCGATGTCCGCGCGCGAGGTAGGGATCCAGGGTGGAATCCGAGCAGAAGAGCCGGGCGTCCCGCGGCCCGAGGACGCAGAGGCTGATCCGCTGGTCCAGCTCGTCCGCTCGGCCCCATAGGTAGTTGGGGTCCAGGAGACCCACGAGACTTGCTTCCGGGTGCTGGGAAAGCGGCTGAGCGACCAGGATGGAAGCCACGCCCTTTTGGTCGACGACGACCTGCAGCCGCGTCCGGCCTTGGCTGTCGGGCCGAGGTGCCGATTGGAGGCTCTTCAGGGGTGCGGGCAGGGCTCCGGCGGTGCCGAAGACTCGAGGGCGCCCGCCGTCCGGAGGGACGAGCGCGAATCCTTGAAAGGGGGAGTCCCCGAGCTTCAGGACGAAGGGGGCAAGCCGGTCGAGGTCGCGGGCGTTGTGGGCCAATGTCCCCAGCAACGAATCGATGCGCCGCATGCGGTCGAACAGGGCGTTGCCGTAGTCTTCCGAGGAACGCCGCAGCCGGGACTCCAGCTCTTGCGCGTACCGTTCGCTGAATGCCTGGTAGAAGACCAGGGTCAGCGCCGTCACGGGGACGAGCGCCGACAGGATGAACAGCATGAAGACGCGTACCGCGACCTTGCTGCGCAGAAAGCCGATTTGCAGTGCCACCCGGGCGCTCGCGCCTCAATAGTTGACGGCCAGATCGACGAATTCGCCGTTCCGCGCCCGGACGATGTCGTCGCGGCTCACCTGTGCAGTCAAGGCGGGCGCGCTCCGGCCGTCGGCGCCCATGCTGTAGAGGTCGTAATCGGAGCTGAGGGGGTGGAGGCTCCTGTCCTTGCGAACTTTGCCCAGGGCGCTGGGATCACTCTTGGCCGTCTGAATGTTCAGATACTTATAGGGG
>JARRNE010000219.1:0-8822 GCA_037385305.1 Chromatiaceae bacterium
TTGCAGACATTGATGGAGGCCGGCCGACTCTCACCGCTGAGCTACTACTTCGCGCGCTTCATCGCCCGGGGCAGCGGCGTGCCCGAGGACTCGGTGCTCGCCCAGAGTGCGGCGCTCGTCAGCATGCGCAGCCTGCAGGGCGACGTGTGCGTGGATCTGAGGCAGCTCGCCGGCTCGCCCCTCTTCGAGGCGGACGACGAACACCCCCTCGATCCGCCCCGCGCCCCGGGGCTGGAGGACTGGGTCGGGACGCTCGCGGTCGCCGGCTGGGTCGGCGGGCCGGGCGAAGCGACCCCGTTGATTCTGGACGGCCGGCGCCTCTTCCTCGGCAAATACTGGCACTTCGAGCACCAGGTCGCCTCCGCGCTCACCGCGCGGATGGCGCTGGTCGATGGGCTCGACATCCCGCGCCTGACCCAGGGCTTGGCGCGGCTGTTTCCGCAGCCAGGGGACGGGGCAGTTGATTGGCAAAAGGTCGCGGCCGCCGTCGCCGTCCGCCGGCATTTCGCCGTGATCTCGGGCGGCCCGGGCACCGGCAAGACTACCACGGTGGTCAAGGTGCTCGCCCTCCTGCTGGAGCAGGCACCGGCGCTGCGGATTGCCCTCGCAGCGCCCACCGGCAAGGCGGCGGCGCGCCTGACGGAGGCCGTGGGCCGGGGGAAGGCACAGGTCACGGCGGACCCGGAGGTGCTCGCCCGCGTGCCCGCTGAGGCGACCACCATTCACCGGCTCCTTGGGGCAGGGTTCGACAACCGCTACCTCCATAACCGGGACGATCCCTTGGTCGTGGACTGCCTGGTGGTGGACGAGGCCTCCATGATCGACCTCCCGCTCATGGCCCGTCTGCTCGAGGCCCTGCCGGAGCAGGCGCGCCTCATCCTCCTCGGCGACCGTGACCAGCTGGCCTCGGTGGAGGCGGGCAACGTGCTCGGGGACATCACCGGCCACGGACAGGAGATCCGCTACAGCCCGGACCAGGTGCAGCTCCTGGAAGCGGCGGGCGCAGCTCCGGTGGGCGAGCTGCCCCGCGCGGTGGACGACGCACCCAAGCCACCCGCGAGGGGGACAGCGGGCGAGGGTGATAGGGAGCGCGCTACGCGCGACTTTCATCGTAACGGGCTTGGGTGCACGGCAGGTCCAACCCGCCCGGCCGATGCGGTTGGTCTGCTGCGGGTGAGCTACCGGTTCAGTGCGGACAGCGGCATCGGGGCCCTTGCGGAGGCCGTGAACGCAGGGCACGGCGACACAGCTCTCGACCGGCTCGCGGAGAAAGGACACGAGGATATCAGCTGGCTCGAGGCCCCCGAAGACGGACTTCACCGCGCCTGCGTGGAGTGGGCCGTCGAGCGCTACGCGGGGTACCTTCGCCAGAGCGACGTGGCCGGGGCCCTCCGCCGCTTCGAACGGTACCGGGTGCTCGCGGCCCTGCGCCTGGGACCCTTCGGCGTGGAGGAGATCAACCGGCTGATCGCTGCCCGGCTGCAGCATCACGGCCTGATCGCGGGCGGCGACGAGTACCGGGGCAAGCCCGTGATGGTCACTGTGAACGACTACGAGGTGGGACTCTTCAACGGCGACATCGGCCTCCTCTGGCAGGACGCGAACCAGGTGCTCCGTGCCTACTTCCTGGTCGCCGGCAACGTCCTACGGAGCGTCTCCTTGCGTCAGCTGCCCCAGCACGACTGCGCCTACGCCCTCACGGTGCACAAGAGCCAGGGCTCGGAGTTCGACGAAGTCCTGCTGGTCCTGCCATTCGACCGCAGCCCCGTCCTCACACGGGAGCTCATCTACACGGGCATCACCCGGGCGCGACAGAGGGTCAGCATCCAGGGCAGCCGCGGGAGCTTCCTCGAAGGATGCCGCAGCCGCGTCCAGCGCACCTCCGCCCTTGCGGAAAAGATGGGCTGGCCCGCCCAGGCTGGCGGACATGGCGACTGAAGCGGTAGGGTACGCACCGCGTACGGTTACAGCGGCGATTGGGTTGGGTTCGGTGTGGCGGCACGCAATGCTTTTCCTACGCCTGGGCCCGCTCGCCACTGATTTACGTGCGAATCCTTTCTCGCCAATAAATGACGAATCAACAAAAAGTTGCACAAGGAATACAAACGTCAGTCGTGGTCGTAATCGGAGAAGAAATGCAATTCGGGCATGAGCAACTCGAGGTGATTAACGCGATAACTCAGCTGCAGGCTCAGGGTCGGGTGCGAGCCGTCAGGACACGCCGTCAAGACCTCCGTGCAGGCTCGACGGCGCCCTCCGTGGCGCCGACGGTCCTGCCGACCTGCACCCGACCCGTCGATAGATCTCCCAGCTGAGCCATAGTGCTAATCACCCAACTCGATGTGTACCGGGTTTCGATCCGGTATGTGACTTGGGCATACCAAGGGGCCAAGAGCTTGAAGGGCATCGATCGGCCCGCGCGGGGACGACTGCTGCGTGCCGCGCAGTCGATCCCGCTGAACATCGCCGAAGGCGACGGTCAGGGGACCAATGCCGATCGGCGCCGCTTCTTCGAGATCGCTCGCGGCTCAGCGTTGGAATGCGCATCGATTCAGGACTGTCTCGAAGCCTGCGAAGGGCTGGCTGCTGCTCAAGACGCACAGGGCAAGGCAATGCTGACTCGGATCGTCCCGATGCTCCCCACGCCCGGACAGCGAAGGCATGAGGTGCGAGAGAATTCCGGGCCTTACGAGAGTTACGACAACGACAACGACAACGACAACGACAACGACAACGACAACGACAACGAATGGACTTGTCCAACTTTTTAGCCCCCCACCGCGCCCCGGGCCCTCACCGCCAAGTAACTTGAGTGTCCTCCTCGATCACATCGATGGCAGCATCAAAGGCAGCGGCAAACTCGCTGCCGAGTCCGCGGCGTTTCTTTTCATATCAAGCCGCTGCGGCGGCAGCCTCGTCGGCCGTCTCGCCGTGCCGTTTCTTCCGGCGGAATACGCTGCGCTATTCCGCCCTGCGTTTGATGGGACACCGCCTCGAGCCATGAGCCTCGATTTTGCCACCCTCGATGTGCTGCGCCAGAGTCACCCGGCCTGGCGGCTGTTGTGCGCCGGCAACGCGCCCCTGATCGCAAGCTTTCTGCACCGGGCGTTCGTTGCGCCGAATGTGCGGGTGATGCCGCAGGCGGATCTGGTCGAGGCGCTGGAAGATCAGCTCTTCGCGCTGCGCGAGCAGCAGGGGCGGGGTGTTTTCCCGAAGTCCGCGGAGGAGTATCTCAACGACTGGGCGGCGCCGGAGAAGGGGTGGCTGCGCAAGTTCTACCCGCAGGGGTCCGACGAGCCGCATTTCGACCTCACCCCGGCGACGGAGAAGGCCGTCGCCTGGCTCGGGACCCTCACGGAGCGGTCTTTCGTGGGCACCGAGTCGCGTCTGCTCACGCTTTTCGAGCTGCTGCGGCAGATGAGCCACGGCAGCGAGACCGATCCCGAGACGCGCATCGCAGAGCTGGAGAAGCGCCGCGATGCCATCGACGAGGAGATTGCCCGCATCCGCGCGGGCGACGTGCCGGTGCTGGAGGGCACCGCCATCCGCGACCGCTTCCAGCAGTTCACCCAGCTGGCCCGGGAGCTGCTGTCGGACTTCCGCGAGGTGGAGCACAATTTCCGCCGCCTGGACCGGCGGGTGCGCGAGCGCATCGCCCTGTGGGATGAGGGCAAGGGCGCCCTGCTGGAGGAGATCATGGGCGAGCGTGACGCCATCGCCGACTCCGACCAGGGCCGGAGCTTCCACGCCTTCTGGGACTTTCTCATGTCCCGCACCCGCCAGGAGGAATTCTCGGAGCTCATCGACCGGGTCCTGAGCCTGCCCGCGGTGACGGAGCTCAAACCCGACGCCCGCACCCGCCACGTCCACTACGACTGGTTGGAGGGGAGATTGCGGAGACCGCCGCCGCCGTGAAGCTACCCCTGGAGCGGCCGCTCTACACCCCGGCGGTCAAGCCCCGGCTCGCGGACATCGCGCCGGAGTCCGGGGACGCGGACCTGGACGCGGCGGCCCTCTTCTCCCAGGTGGTGGTGGACAAGGCGCGGCTCAGACGGCATGTCCGTCACGCCCTGCAGGCGCGCTCCCAGGTCACCCTGCGGGAGCTCTGCGAGATGCAGCCCCTGGAGCACGGCCTGGCGGAGCTGGTGGCCTATTTCCAGCTCTGCGGCGATGGCTTCAAGAGCATGGTGGACGAGGCGACCACCGACATTATCGCCTGGACAGGGGACGGCCGCGACGGCCGGCCGCATGAGAAACAGGCCCGCATCCCGCGGGTGATCTTCGTGAGGTGAGGATGGCGGAGGCGGCATCAGAATACGAAGGAGGCGCAACGGCCAACCTGTCGGCGCTGGTCATTCCCCTGCTCAAAGGGGTGATCTACCAGGAGAACGACCCGGCCCTGTGGAACGGCTTGCTCAACCTCCAGGCCCGGGTGCGCGACTATGTCTCCGTGATCGGCCTGGATCTGATGCTGGACGAGGCGGAGGGCTACGCCTTCCTGCGCTCCCGCCACGAGGAGGACGAGGAGACGGGCGTGCGGCTGCCGCGCCTGATCGCCCGCCGCCCGCTGTCGTTCCCGGTGAGCCTGCTGCTGGCCCTGCTGCGCAAGCGCCTGGCCGAGGCGGACGCCGGAGGCGGTGACACGCGGCTCGTCCTCACCCGCGAGGACATGGTCGAGCTGATCCGGGTGTTCCTGCCGGCCAACACCAACGAGGCGCGCCTCATCGACCAGATCGACGCCCACGTCAACAAGGTGGTGGAGCTGGGCTTCCTTCGCACCTCAAGCCGCAGGGCGCAGGCGCCGGTGCGCAGACCCCGGTCTTCGAGGTCCGCCGCATCCTCAAGGCCTTCGTGGACGCCCAGTGGCTGGCAAACTTCGACGAACGGCTGGCCGCCTACCAGGCCCAGCTCGCCGATGACGGGCAAGCCTCGGCACAGTCGGAAACCGGAGTTTGAACCACGAAGAGCACGAAGGTTTCTTGATGAAGCTATGAGCCGCTCTCAGTCTGTTTGCAGCAGGAGATGGCCGCCGCCGCGCAATTTGGCCTTCGTCCTCATTTTCGGGTTCTTGGTGCCCTTCGTGGTGAACGGATCTTCGACGCGATGAATGACATACAGGCCTTTGAGCTCGACTTCCTCGCCGACGACACCCTCGCGGGCTACCGTCTGCACCGCCTGGAGGTCTTTAACTGGGGCACCTTCGACGGCCGGGTTTGGACCCTGCACCCGGGTGGCCGCAACAGCCTGCTCACCGGCGACATCGGCTCCGGCAAGTCGACCCTGGTGGACGCGGTTACCACCCTGCTGGTGCCGGCCCACCGGGTGGCCTACAACAAGGCGGCGGGGGCGTACAGCCGGGAGCGGGATCTGCGTTCCTATGTGCTGGGCTACTACAAGTCCGCCCGCAACGATCTCAGCGGCACCGGCAAGCCGGTGGCCCTTCGGGACGCCGGCAGCTACTCGGTGCTCCTCGGCGTCTTCCGCAACGCGGGCTACGATCAGACGGTGACCCTCGCCCAGGTCTTCTGGAACAAGGACCTGCAGGGCCAGCCGGCCCGCTTTTTCGTTGCCGCGGAGGGGGACCTGTCCATTGCGGAGCACTTCGCCAGCTTCGGAGCGGACATCACCCGGCTGCGCAAGCGTCTGCGCGGCCTCGGGGCGGAGGTGTCGGACAGCTTTCCGCCCTACGGTGCCTGGTTCCGGCGCCGCTTCGGTATCGAGAACGATCAGGCCCTGGAGCTCTTTCACCAGACCGTCTCCATGAAGTCGGTGGGGGACCTCAACGGCTTCGTGCGCACCCACATGCTCGAGCCCTTCGACGTGCGCCCGCGCATCGACGCCCTGCTTGGGCACTTCGACGACCTCAACCGCGCCCACGAGGCGGTGCTCAAGGCCAAACGGCAGGTGGAGCTGCTCACGCCCCTGGTGGACGACTGCGACCGCCACGCCGAGCTGTCCGCCGAGGTGGAGGAACTGCGTGGCTGCCGCGATGCCCTGCGGCCCTATTTCGCCGGCCTGAAGCTCGCCCTGCTGGACAGGCGGATTACCGGCCTGAGCGAGGAGTTGACACGCCAGAACGCTCAGGTCCTCCGTCTGGAAGAGCGCCGCCCCGAGCTGCGGGGCCGGGAGGCGGAGCTGCGCCAGAGCATCGCCGACAACGGCGGTGACCGCCTGGAACGGCTGGAGCAGGACATCCGGCGGAAAGAGAAGGAGCGCGATTCCCGTCGACGCAAGGCGGAGCGCTACATGGAGCTGGTGAAGCGGGTGGAGGAGGAGCCGGCCGGGGACGAGGCCGCCTTCCTCGCCCAGCACCGGCGCCTTGCGGAGCTGGCCGAGAAGGTCCGCGCGCGGGATGCTGCGCTGCAGAACCAGTACACCGAGCACGCCGTCGCCATGCATCAGGGCAAGGAGGAGCACGCCGCCCTCACCGCCGAGATCGCCGGCCTCAAGGCCCGGCGCAGCAACATCCCGGGCGAGCAGGTGGCCATGCGCGAGGCAATGTGTCGCGCCCTCGGCCTGGCAGAGGATGACATGCCCTTCGCCGGTGAGCTGCTGCAGGTGCGCGAGGACGAGCGCGACTGGGAGGGCGCCGCGGAGCGGCTGCTGCGCGGCTTCGGCCTGTCGCTGCTGGTGCCGGACAGGCACTATGCCAAGGTCGCCGAGTGGGTCGACCGCACCCACCTGCGGGGACGCCTGGTCTACTTCCGGGTGCGCCCGGCCGCCCGGGGCGAGCCGTCGGAGCTTCACCGCCACTCCCTGGTGCGCAAGCTCGCCGTCAAGCCCGACTCCCCTTTCTACGACTGGCTGGAGCGGGAGCTGGCCGAGCGCTTCGACCTCGCCTGCTGCGCCACCCAGGAGCAGTTCCGCCGCGAGACCCGGGCAATCACCCGCGCCGGCCAGATCAAATCCAGCGCCACCCGACACGAGAAGGACGACCGCCACCGCATCGACGACCGCAGCCGCTACGTACTCGGCTGGACCAACGCGGCCAAGATCGCGGCCCTGGAGGCCAAGGCCCGACAGCTTGAAACGCGGCTTGCTGCGGTAGGGGCCCGCATCGCGCGGATGGAGGGGGATCGCCGGGCGGTCCAGGCACAGCTCGAGGCCCTGAGCGAGCTGCGGGCCTTCGTTGATTTCCAAGAGATCGACTGGGAGGCGAGCGCCGCCGCTCTGGCGCAGCTCATCGAGGAGAAGAACCGCCTCGAGTCGGCGTCGGACGTGCTGCGCCAGCTCACCGAGCAGCTGCAGGAGGCAGCCGCCGCCCTGCAGGCCGTGGAGAGCCAGCTGGTGGAGAAGCGGGACGCCCGCTCCAAGACAGAGCAGAAACGCAACGATGCGGAGGACCTGCGCACGCAGACCCGTGCCGTGCTCGACGACCCGGCCGTTGCTGCCCAGGCCGTGGACACCGACCGCCTCGACCCCATGCGGCACGATGCCTTGGGGGAGCACCAGCTGACGGTGGAGTCCTGCGACAACCGCGAGCGGGAGATGCGGGACTGGCTGCAGCGGCGCATTGATGGGGAGGATGCCAAGCTCCGGCGACTGCGCGAGAGAATCATTGACGCCATGCGCACCTACTGCGGCACCTTCGAGCTGGAAACCCGGGAGGTGGACGTGTCGGTGGAGGCCGCCGGCGAGTACCGGTCCATGCTGGGGCAGCTGCAGGCCGACGACCTGCCGCGCTTCGAGGCCCGCTTCAAGGAGCTGCTCAACGAGAACACCATCCGCGAGGTGGCCAACTTCCAGTCCCAGCTCGGCCGCGAGCGGGAGACCATCCGGGAGCGCATCGGCCGCATCAACGAGTCCCTCACCAAGATCGACTACAACCCCGGCCGCTACATCGTGCTGGAGGCGCGGCCCGCCCCGGACCCCGATATCCGGGACTTCCAGGCGGAGCTGCGGGCCTGCACCGAGGGGAGCCTCACCGGCTCGGATGACAGCCAGTACTCCGAGGCCAAATTCCTCCAGGTCAAGCACATCATCGAGCGCTTCCGCGGCCGCGAGGGGCAGGCGGAGCAGGACCGGCGCTGGACCGCGAAGGTGACCGACGTGCGCAACTGGTTCCAGTTCGCCGCCAGCGAGCGCTGGCGGGAGGACGACAGCGAGTATGAGCACTACTCGGATTCCAGCGGCAAGTCCGGCGGGCAGAAGGAGAAGCTGGCCTACACCATCCTGGCAGCGAGCCTGGCCTATCAGTTCAAGCTCGAATGGGGCGCTGTGCGCTCCCGCACCTTCCGCTTCGTCGTCATCGACGAAGCCTTCGGGCGGGGCTCGGACGAGTCCGCCCAGTTCGGGCTGCGCCTCTTCGACCAGCTCAACCTGCAGCTGCTGATCGTCACCCCGCTGCAGAAGATCCACATCATCGAGCCCTTCGTCGCCAGCGTCGGCTTCGTCCAGAACGAGGACGGGCGGGCCTCGAAGCTGCGCAATCTCACCATCGAGGAGTACCGCGAGGAGCAGGCGCGCATGGTCTCATGAGCTGGACCCGGCCGGCGGACCTGCGCGCCCAGGTGCAGCGGCTGTGGGACCGCGGGGAGATCCTCGCGGGGCTGGTCACCGGGGAGAGTCCGTTTCCGCGCCGCCTCCAGCTCAAGCGCCCGAGCGCCGCCGAGCTGCTGGAGCGTTTCGACGCGGCCCGGGCCTGGATCGCCGAGCTGCAGGGGCTGCGCCATTGCCGCGTGGAGATGCGCGAGGTCGCCCACCGTGTCCTCGGGAGCAACGCACTGCCGCAGGCGGTCTGGGTCGACACCGCTGACGACGGCCTAGCCCTCATCGGCAGGCAGCGCGAGGCCGCCCGGTTCGGCCGGCTGGCCGCCCTGACC
>JARRNE010000220.1:0-5008 GCA_037385305.1 Chromatiaceae bacterium
GCTACTGGAAGGACGCGCAGACCCTCGAGGAGGCCCAGCTCGCCAAGCTCGACCTGATCTGCAGGAAGCTGGAGCTCGCCCCAGGCCAGCGGCTGCTTGATATCGGATGCGGCTGGGGAGGCCTCGCCAGGTATGCAGCCAAGAACTACGGGGTTGAGGTCCTCGGGATCACGATCTCACGCGAGCAGCAGTCCCTCGCCCGCGAACGCTCCCGTGGCTTGCCGGTTTGCATCGAGCTGATGGATTATCGGTCGCTCGGGGGACGGTTCGACAGGGTCGTCTCCGTGGGCATGTTTGAGCACGTGGGCGCAAGAAACTATCCGGTCTTCTTCGACCTGGTCGACCGGGTTCTGCACCCACAGGGCCTGGCCCTGCTCCACACGATCGGCGCCAGGACCACCGCCCGTGGGAACGACCCCTGGATCGACAAGTACATCTTTCCCAACGGCCAGCTGCCCTCTGCCCGCCAGATCACCGAAGCAATCGAGTCGAAATTCATCCTCGAAGACTGGCACAACTTCGGCCCGGACTACGCCCGCACCCTGATGGCCTGGTGGAAGAATTTCCACGCTGCCTGGCCTCAACTGCGGACCAAAGGCTACGACGACCGGTTCTACCGCATGTGGAAGTATTACCTGCACGCCTGCGCCGGCCTTTTCCGTGCGCGGGAGGGTCAGCTCTGGCAGCTGGTGCTCTCAAAGCCCGCTCGAACAGGGACCTATCGGGCGCCCCGCTAGGGACGACTAGCTGCGGCAGTGCCACCCCAGGGAATGTAAGTCGCTGCCGCCATGACCGTTTCCATCACCCCCGGCCCTCTCCGGCGGGCGAGGGAGATTCGGAGGGCGCTACGCGCGGCTATCGGCAAGCAGCAGCCCTGAAGTTTGCTCAATCGCTGGTCTTGAGGCCGTATTTCTGCACCCGGTAGCGCAGCTTTTCCCTGGTCGTGTTCAGGACGCGGGCAGTGAGACTGACGTTGTCCCGGTTGCGCTTGAGTGCTTCGCTCAAGATTTGCCGCTCCATCTCGTCGAGACCCATGGATCCATCCAGAGGCAGGCACAGACGGCCGCCCGCTGTCTCGAGCGGTCCGC
Source organism: Chromatiaceae bacterium (assembly GCA_037385305.1). Taxonomy (GTDB): domain Bacteria; phylum Pseudomonadota; class Gammaproteobacteria; order Chromatiales; family Chromatiaceae; genus JARRNE01. Next base: position 1,089 of record JARRNE010000220.1, read on the forward strand.
TGGGCGCGGCTGCGCCTCCGCCCGCGCCCAGGTTCAGCCAGCTCTCCGGAAACACGGGACCGTCCGCCAGTAGCACGCAGCGCTCTACGACATTGCGCAGCTCGCGGACATTCCCCGGCCAATCGTAGGTGGCGAGCCGACGCCATACCGGGCCGGGCACCGTCTTGACCCGTTTGGCCGCCAGGGCGTTGAACTCGTCGATAAACACGGGCAGCAGGTCCTCGATGTCTTCTCTGCGCTCCCTCAGAGTGGGAATCTCCAGCCGGAAGACGCTCAGCCGATGGTAGAGGTCGGGACGGAAGGCCCCCTCCAGGACGGCCTGCTTCAGGTCCTTGTTGGTGGCGGCGATGATCTGGATGTCGACTGCCACCTCCCGCTCGCCGCCAAGCCGGCGCACCCGCTTGTCCTCCAGTGCCTTGAGCAGCTTCGCCTGGAGGTCGAGCTCCAGCTCGCCGATCTCGTCCAGGAAAAGGGTGCCGCCTGAGGCCTGCTCGACCAGCCCACGGCGCCGGCCCTTCGCGCCCGTAAAGGCCCCCGCCTCGTGCCCGAACAGCTCTGCTTCCATCAGGTCCCGCGGCAGGGCAGCGCAGTTGACCTCCACCAGCGGAGCCGCACCGCGGGGACCCGAGTGATGGAGTATGCGGGCGACCAGCCCTTTGCCGACTCCGGTCTCTCCGGTCACGATGAGGGCGGAGAAGGGAACGCGGGAGAGCCGGTCCAGCATGTCCCTCACCTGCTCGGCCGCCGGGCTGTGCCCCAGGAAAACGGAAGGCACGTAGCGGCTTCCCCGGGTCTGTGCCTCGTCCTTCAGCCGCCGCTGGGCCTGCGCGCTGCGGGCGGCGCCCGCGAGCACCAGCGCCAGGCGCTCCGGCTCGCTCGGCTTCTCCAGGAACTCATAGGCGCCAAGCTTCAGAGCGCGCACCGAATCCGGAACCGTTCCGTAGGCGGTCAGAAAGATCCATTCCCCGGGCAGCCCGACGCTGCGGACCCTCTCGAGCAAGTCCAGGGCGTTGCCGTCCGGCAGGTTCATGTCGGAGACCACCACCAGGGGATCCAGGCCGCGCCCGAACAGGAGGTCCTGAGCCCCGGCCAATGAGGTCGTCAAGGTCACGTCCCACCCCTGCTCCTGGAAGTCGTCCTTGAGCTCCGCCCCCAACAGGGCCTCATCCTCGATCAGCAGGAGGGTCTCACGCATGTCATGGCCCTTCGGCGTGATTCTTGATAGGGATGCTCGGACAAGGAACACGCAGGGTGACCTGCGCGCCGCAAGGCTCCCGATTGGCCAGCTGAAGCTCGCCGTTGATGTCCTGGGTGAAGCCGCGGACCATGGCCAGGCCGAGGCCGGTCCCGCCGACCCGGCCGCTGGCGAAAGGGCGCACGCCGATCGCCAGCATCTCCGCGGGAAAACCGGGGCCGGTATCGCTCACGGTCAGGAGCACGGCGTCGCCTTGGCGGCGGGCACGGATCTCCACGGAGCCACGTGCGTTCTCCATGGACTGGGAGGCATTCAGCACCAGATTGAGCAGCGCCTGCCGCAGCCCGCCCTCCGGCAGGCGGCAGGTGAGATCGTTCGGGATGTCCGATTCCAGGCGGACCCCTTCGGGGACCTGATAGCGCACCAACGACAGGAGCTGGTCCACGGTGCCCTTGAGGTGGATGGGTCCCAATGGCTCAGGCGCGTGCCGCGCCGCATCCACCCGCTCGGTCAGCATCGTGTTGAGGCGCCGGAGCTCGGCGACCACGGCATCGAGGCGGGCCAACTGGTCGGCATCCGAGATGGCTCGGCGCAGCTTGGTGCAGGCCATCTGGATCCCCGCCAAGGGATTCCGCAGCTCGTGGGCGAGCCCGGCGGAGACCGCCCCAACCGCCGCCAGGCGATCGGAACGGGCCAGCTGCCGACTCTGTTTGAGCAGGGCCTCGGTTGCACCGCGGACCGCCTGCTCCAGGGTCTGCTCCCGGTTGCGGTGATCCTCTTCCAACCGGCGCAAGCGCTCAACCAACCCGTTGTAGCTGTGAAATACCGGCTGCACCAGGGCCGCGCTCTCGTCAACCGCAGCCTGAGGCACAGGCCGATAGTCCCGTGCCGCCAGATGCACCAGCAGCTCGCCGAGATTGTTGAGGGGCCCCTCGATGCGTCGGCGCAGAAGAAGCAGTGCCACCACACCCGCAACGGGAAGCACGACAACCAGAACTAGCGAGAGCTCGAGCTCCGTCTCGGTATCCTTGGCAACGCTGGTCAACAGGATGTGATGCAGGCGGCGCTCCCGGGCCTGGAGGCTGCGCAGCTCGTCAAGCGCCTTGGAGAGGTCGTCGATCGGCTTGCCGCTACCGATCCGGCCCCGCAGCAAGCCCGCGATCTGCTCGAGGCGAACCCTCTCGGCCACGGACATGTCCGGCCGGTCTGTCGCCAGGAGGTTGTCGATCTCCGCGCCCAGGGGAAGCATCTCTTTGCGGTTGAGTCGGCCCGTCCCCCGCAGACCACGGAGCAAGAGATCCTCCATATGGACCTCGATCGCCTGAAGCCGGTGGATGTGGCCCGAATGCACCTCGACCGGCTGAATACGCGCAAAGCTGTGCCAGGAGATGGCAACGAGAGCGGCCAGCACCAGCACCACCAGCGCGCCGGAGACGACGATCGGCAGCCAGAACATGCGGCGAACCCCCAAGTGATACGGAGTCGCTTCGGCTGCCAGCGTATTCATAAGGCGGAAACCTGCTATTCAGGCTGAGAGGGGTTCCGCGTGCGGCCCGTCTCGCGCCCCAAAGGATCAAGGGTGGCGGACTGACGGCTTGCGGTATCGGGCGGCTCGGCGCCGGTATCCGCGCCCGCTTCGTGCCCACCGCTGTTGATCCGTTCGCGCAGACTGCGGGCCGTATCCAGCAGCGTCCCCGTGTCAGGGTCTAGCTGGTCAGCCACCGTCTGCACCTGATCCGCGAGGCCACCCCGACCGTATGCCTGGTAGAGATCCCGGGCGGCGTCCCGCAGCTGCGCCCGCACCGATTGCGGCCAGGGCCGCCGTGCCGCAAGGGCTTGCTGCACCGCGTAATAGGCACCGAGCAGGGCCGGCTGGTCGAAGCGGACCGTTTGCTCGATCCCACTCAGCGCCACGTTGATCCGGGTCAGAGCTGTACCTCCCCCTTGGTCGGAGCCGAGATTCTGCAGGGCTTGCTCCAACAGGGTTCGCGTGCGCAGGAGAGGTAGCCAGGCAATCCGTTCTCCCTTCGTCGTGAGATTGCCGACAGTCCCCCCTTCCGCTTTGTCTCGGGGCCTCGGCAGCAGGTTGGGCGCGTCCAGCAAGATCCGCACATTGACGGCTCTAACGGGCAACCACAGGTCGCCCCCCGCGCGATAGCTGTCCGGCAGCCGCCCCTCGCCGTTATCGAATTGGTCGATGCGGCGAACCAGGGAGCGCAATTCCTCCCGGGCGACCTCCGGCACACCGGCCCGGAGCTCGTCCCGAAGGACCTTAAGGCCGTCCAGGATCTCACCCCCTACGAGCAGCCCGGGAACGTCATTGCCCGGGAGGGGCGCACCCGGCTCGAGCGCAACGATGTCGTCCTTCGGCCCCGCACGGGCGACGGTGATGCCAAGCATCAGGACGAGAGCAAGGGTCGCGGTGAGCCGCCAGACAGGCATGTAGGTCGAAGGTGCGAACACGATGGTCTAACATTCCTGAGCAAAAGGCATGCCGACAATAAAATCAAAACGTTAGGTGGATCGGCAAGTCTACTTGCGGTTCCTGTGGTCAACATTGGAGCTGTCCTGGTTTATTTCCACCAATCGCAGGGCCTCCCCGGGGACGGCGGTGGTTGTCAAGCAATAGCCACGGTACGTCCGTCTTGAGGCACGATTCTGGCAGGTTTCTCCCTGGCGGGGACCCTTGTGCTCCTGGTCTGGGACTTTTCCGGCGCAATCTTTG
>JARRNE010000221.1:0-5976 GCA_037385305.1 Chromatiaceae bacterium
ATTTCTGCAACCTTCCAACCTTCAATAAGAACCGACGAGGATGCCTGTGGGGCTTTCGCCCAGGAGCGATGCGCTCCTTTCGTCCGGTCCGGTGGGGCCGTGGCTGCCGTCAAGTGCTCCTCCCAGGGATCGGCAATGCGGGATGCGCCCGCGCGCGCCGCCGGCTAACATTGCGCCAGCGCCCCTGCCTCGGCGGATATAGACGTCGACTCCCTGAGCCTCCGGGCCCTGGCTCCACTGGCAAACGAAGTCACAGCAACTTAACCTATGCGTTCGAGATTCGTCGCGGTCAAGTACTTCTTGGTCCTTCTTCTTGCCCTGGTCTCCTGCCCTGGGCCGGCCTTCGCCGAGGACAAGGCCCCGGCGGTGCGCGCCGTCTTGTTCTACGGCGCGGATTGCCCCCAGTGCCGCGAGCTGTTCAGCTACTTTCTGCCCGGACTCTTCGAGCAGTATGGGGATCGCCTGCAAATTGCGGCGATCGACGTCGGGACCACCGACGGCGGGGCTATTTACCGAGAGGCGGCCACCCGGTACAAGCTGCCGCCCAAATGGGGCGGCGTGCCGACGATTGTAGCGGCGGACAAGTCGATGGTCGGGCTGATAGCCATCTCACAGACCTTGGGGGACGGGCTCGACAAGGTCGCTGGCATCCCGGGGGCGGGGAGCTGGCCGGCCCTCGCCGGCCTGGAGCGGCTGCTGCCTGCTGCCGTGGCCAAGCTCGATGCCCGGGTCGCACGCGATGCTGTCCTGCCGGCAGCGATACCCGCCGCCGGTGGCGGCACGCGCGCAATGGCATCTGACCGCGATCGCGTCGGCAACGCGCTGGCCATTGCCGTGCTGGTGGGCATGGGTCTCGCCCTGGTGCACTCCCTCGTGCGTGTCGTGCGGGATGAAGGCTCGCCTCGCCGCGCACCCGCTTGGCTGCTGCCAGCCATCATGCTGGTCGGGCTCGGCATCTCCGCCTATACAGCCTACACCTCCCTCGAGAACCTGACGCCCATGTGCGGGCCGATCGGGAGCTGCGAGTCCGTCCAGCGCAGCGAATACGCCAAGATCTTTGGTGTCCCTATGGGGGTGCGGCGTGCTGTTCTCCCTGCGTCTGACCGCGCTGGAGCCCTTCGTGATCGGAGCTACCTGCCTGTGGTGTCTGGGCTCCGCGGTGAGCATCACCATTACCTTGTGGCTTCTTTCCGCGGAGACCCGGCTGCGTGACGAGAGCCTGACGGAGGCGCGGGCAACCACGCGGCGCTGAGTCCGCGCGGTTCCGGCAATGGAGGAGGGCGACCCACTCGGGGGGCAAGGAGCTTGCCTTCGTCCTGATTGCCCATACATTGACCAGGTGATCACAACGCGGCGGCCGTTCGCCGTCACCAACCCAATTACCCCCACTTAGAGGCCCCGGCAGGCTGGACCCACTCGACCTTCCCTGTCCGTTCGCTCGGAGCCCAGGCCGCAGGGTATCGCTTCTCCGCGGGGGAGCGCCGTTCAGTATCAGGGAGAACGCAGGACCCTCTCGATGAAGACCATATTCGTATGCAACCTTCCGAATGATACGAACCAAGCGGAGCTGAAGGAGCTTTTCTCACCGTTTGGGGAACCCCGGTCGATCAGGCTGAATCTGGGGGGAGGAGCGCGCGAGCACCACGGAACCGCTCTCGTGGAATTGGACGACGGCGATGGCGACAAGGTGATCGCAGGGCTTGAAGGGCAGCTGTTCAAGGGCGCGATCCTCGCCCTGAGTGAAGCTTCGGATCTGCAGCTTGCCGCCGTGACCGCCTCGGGCCCGGCAGCCCCGGCGAGTCCCGCCCCGAGCGACGAGCCGCCTTCGAGCCTTCAGCGGCATCACTACGAGGTCGCCTCTGTCGAGCGGGCGTCGCCGCCCACCGGGGGAGAGGGCGCGGATTGGCATCGCTATGTTCTCTCCAGCGGGCGCTCGAGCATCACCGGGCTGCATCGCGGCTCCTCCGCCGAGGTGTGGGAATACGCGGCAAGCTGTGCCGCTGCCTTCAACCAGCGGAGCACCAAGGGCAAGACCACGCGCGGGATCGTCCTCGGCAAGAAGAAATAGGGTGCCCCAGCCGCGAGCGATCTCGAAGAAGCGGCGCCGATCGGCATTGGTCCCCTGACCCTTGCCTTCGGCGACGTTCAGCGGGATCGACTGCGAGACACGCAGCAGCTGGTCCCGCGCGGGCCGATCGATGCCCTTCAAGCTCTTGGCCACTTGGCATGCCCAAGGCAGATACCGGATCGAAATCCGGTAGCCATCGAGTTGCTCATGCCCGAATGGCATTTCTTTTCCGATTGGAGGCGGTCTGATGAAGACGAACGGCGAGGCGATCAGGCGTAAGGCATACGAGCTGTGGGAGATGCGCGGTCAGCCGCACGGCACCCCCGAGGTGGATTGGCTCGCGGCCGAGATGCTGATGCGGGATGAAGGCGCGGGGGAGGTCACCGCCGGCCCTTCCGCACCGGAGCGGGGGGCAGCGAGAGCTCGCTACGGCCTGCGGGAGATTCGGGAGGGCTGACCGGGCCAGCTGACTTCGTCGGAATGACGACGATGGTTTGCTGATCCGCCCGGTCTGTTTTCAGGATATGTTCGTAAGCTGAGAGGGCTGTCTTCGTACAAACCCCGGGCTCGGTTGGCGTCGCGTGTGGCATGGCAGACGCTGAAGAACCCCGTATTCGGCGAGGCAGTTGCCGAGCTGATGCCCGCGGCCGGGGGGACGTCCCCAGACGCGGCTGATCTGCCGGCCGGCGACCGGCTGCGTGCGGTGGACCCTACGTCCGCCCTGCAGCTCTTGGGGCTGCTGCAGCGGGACGGCCGCCTGATCGACTTCCTGGAGGACGACGTTGCTCACTACACCGATGCCGAGATCGGGGCAGCCGTGCGCGTCGTCCACGAGGGGTGCCGTAAGGTGTTGGCGGAGCGTTTCCGAATCGAGCCCGTGTTGCCGCAGGCGGAGGGCTCCGGGGTGACGCTGGAGCCGGGATTCGATGCCGCCGCGATACAGCCGACGGGTGAGCTGGTCGGTGAGCCGCCGTTCAAAGGCACCCTGGTCCACCGCGGCTGGCGTGCCGCGGCGGTGAGGCTGCCCAAGGTGGCCGCAGGCCATGACTGTCGCGTCCTCGCCCCCGCGGAGGTGGAGCTGTGAGCGAGCCTCGTTACGCGATCGGGGTCGATCTCGGCACGACCCACTGCGCCCTCTCTTACGTGGACCTGGAGGCAAGCGACGGCGAGCTGGCGCGGCTCGCGGTGTTCCAGGTTCCCCAGCTGTATGCGCCGGGGACGGTCGAGGAGACGCCGCTACTGCCCTCATTCCTGTATCTGCCACACCACGCAGAGCTCGCCCCCGGAGATCTGGACCTGCCTTGGGCCCAGGGGGCGGATTGGGCTGTGGGGGCCTTTGCCCGGGACCGGGGCGCCCAGACCCCGCTGCGGCTGGTCTCAAGCGCAAAGAGCTGGCTGTGTCACCAGGGGGCGGATCGGCGCGGCGCGATCCTCCCCCCCGATGCCCCGGAGGAGGTCGGCCGCCTCTCCCCGCTGGAGGCATCGATCCGTTATCTGCGGCACCTGCGGGACGCTTGGGACGCCGCCAATCCGCAACACCCGCTGGAGGAGCAAGAGCTCATCGTCACCATGCCCGCCTCCTTCGACCCAGCCGCCCGGGAGCTGACCGCGGAGGCGGCGGAAGTCGCCGGTTACCGCGGGGCGACCCTGCTGGAGGAGCCGCAGGCGGGCCTCTACAGCTGGCTGCAGGCCACCGGCCCCAGCTGGCGCGAGCAGGTCACTGTCGGCGACGTCATCCTGGTCATCGATGTGGGCGGGGGAACCACGGACCTCTCGCTGATCGCCGTCGCCGAAGAGGAGGGGGCCCTGGTCCTGCACCGGGTAGCGGTGGGCGAGCATATCCTGCTGGGCGGCGACAACATGGACCTGGCCCTGGCGCATCTGCTCGCCGCCAAGCTGGCGCAGGGGGGCACGGCGCTCGACCCATGGCAGGTGCGGGCGCTCGCCCATGCCTGCCGGGTGGGGAAGGAGGCGCTGTTGAGCGATCCGGAGCTGGAGTCTGCGCCCCTGGTGGTGCCCAGCCGCAGCTCCAGGCTCATCGGCGGCACCATTCGCGCGGAGCTCACCCGGGAGGAGGTCGCGGCGACCATCCTGGAGGGATTCTTTCCCAGGGTCGATATCGCCGCTGCGCCCGCGGGTCGTGCCCGTACGGGACTCACCCAGCTTGGTCTGCCCTATGCCCAGGACCCGGCCGTCAGCCGACACCTGGCCGCCTTCCTGCGCCGTCAGTCGCTGGCCACCGCGGAGCTCAAGGGCTTTGCCAAGGGCGCCGCGCCGGAGGGGACCTTCCTGCACCCTACGGCGGTTCTGTTCAACGGCGGCGTCTTCAAGGCGGGCCAGCTGCAGGAGCGGGTCGCGGAGGTCCTCAACGGCTGGCTTGTGGCAGAAGATGCCCCGCCGGCGCGGATCCTCACGGCGACGGACCTGGATCTCGCCGTGGCGAGCGGTGCCGCCTATTACGGATATGTCCGCCGTGGCGGCGGTGTCCGAATTCGCGGCGGGACGGCCCAATCTTTCTACGTCGGCGTCGAGTCATCCGCGCCGGCGGTGCCCGGAATCGAGCCCCCCGTGCGCACCCTCTGCCTCGCACCCTTCGGGATGGAGGAGGGCACCCAGGCAGATCTCCCCCAGCAGGAGTTCGGGTTGGTGGTGGGCGAGCCGGTACGGTTTCGGTTCTTCGGCTCCTCCGTGCGCCGGGAGGACCAGGTGGGCGCCTTGCATGAGACCTGGGCGGAAGAGGAGATCGAAGAGCTCGAGGAGATCCAGGTCAAGCTCCCCGCCAAGGGGCGTGAGCCGGGCACCGTTGTCCCCGTCCGGCTGCGGGCCGCGGTGACCGAGTCCGGCGTGCTGCGCCTGGAGGCCCTGCCGCGTGAGGGCAGGGAACGCTGGAAGGTGGAGTTCAACACCCGCGGCGGCTGACCAACCCCAACCCTCTTCGTAGGTTGGGTTAGCGCAGCGTAACCCAACAAGACCCCACGTCGCCGTCCGAGCCTAACCAGAACCGTTGAGCCCCCAGCTCGCCGTCCGCCAAAATGATCCACGGCAGCGGGAATTCGCGGTAGCAGAACGCACTTCCGCGTGCCATCCTCCCCTTAGCCCTTAGCCCTTAGCCCTTAGCCCTCTACCGGCTCCCCGCTCTCCTTCCCCTCCCCCCGATTGGCCTCCAGCATCCGCGCATACCGCTCGGGGTCGTCGTTGATGATCCGAAGGTAATCGTGGACCACCCATTGCCAGCCGGGGCCACCGTGCTCCTTCAGCTTCATCAGGGCGACCATCAGGAGCTTCGAGGCGGCCCTGGTCTCCCGGTGCTCGCCTTCCCCGTACCAGCGAACCAGGTCATCGTACAGTGCTTCGACCCTTTCCAACGGCGTCATCTGCGCATCCTCGGAGAGTTATCGGATGTTGTTTCCACTGGGTGTCGTCCCCCGCCATCGTCCTCTCACATCTGCGCCGGCACCGGCTGCACCTTCCAAATCCGGTCGCAGTAGTCCTGGATCGAGCGGTCCGAGGAGAACTTGCCCATGCGAGCCACGTTCAGGATCGACATGCGGCTCCAGTGCTCCAGATCCCGGTACGCATGTCCCACCTCGGTCTGGCGGCTGACGTAGGGCTGGTAGTCGGCCATGACCATGAAGGGGTCCTGGTGGACGAGACTTTCGGTCAGCGGTCGGAAGAGCTCGGTGTCCCCGTGGGAGAAGAGCCCCGAGTCGATGAGATCGATCGCCGACTTGAGCTCCGGATTGTCCTTATAGAAGTCCCGGGGGCGGTAGCCTTCGGCCTGCATGCGCTGGGCCTGCTCCGCCGTGAGCCCGAAGAGGAAGAAGTTCTCCTCGCCCACCTCCTCGCGGATCTCCACGTTGGCGCCGTCCAGGGTGCCGATCGTCAGGGCCCCGTTCATGGAGAACTTC
>JARRNE010000222.1:0-7497 GCA_037385305.1 Chromatiaceae bacterium
TGACCGTTGGGCGCAGCTCAGCCCTTGCGCCGGGCGCTGCGCCAGGCGGCGGGGGAGGACCCGCTCCAACGGCAGAACGCACGGGTGAAAGTGGGGGCGTTGGCATAGCCCAGCCGAGCGGCTATCTCGGCGATCGGCAGCTCGGTGTCGAGCAGCAGCTGGCAGGCGAATGCGTGATGGCACTCCTCGCGGAGCTGGCGATAGGTGGTGCCCGAACGTCCGAGACGGCGGTTGAGGGTGCGAGGGTGCTCTGCTATGTGATATTCCGACAATCCCCTAAGGGTCCGCCGGGACCAGACCGCCCCGCCTAAGCGGTCAGCCGCATGGATTTGCTGGACTGGCACGCCTCACTCGGATAGCCTGCCGCACCGCGGACACGGGATCCGGGGCGTACCGAGCAGGGTCACGGCCGCAGCGGAGCTCGATGTCAGACGCAACGGAGATTCGGCTCAATGTCTTCCAGCAGGGAATCCAAGCTAGGTACGTTCTCCACACTGTCCATCGGCATCGGCGGCATGGTGGGCGGCGGGATCTTCGCCGTGACCGGGCTCACGGTGGAGGTGACGAAGGGCTCAGCGCCCATCGCCTTTCTGGTCGCAGGGCTCGTCGCTCTGCTGACCAGCTACTCCTACCTGAAGCTGACTTTACGATTCCCCGGGCAAGGCGGCACCGTCGCGTTCCTGAATCAGGCATTCGGAGGCGGCATCGTCACCGGGGCGGCCAGCATCCTGCTGCTGCTCAGCTACGTCGTGCTGCTGGCGATCTACGCGTACGCCTTCGGAAGCTACGGGGCCGGCTTCTTTCCCGAGGACGACAGCGGCTTCTGGCAGCACGTGCTGATCAGCGCCGTGATCGTCGGTTTGGTCATCATCAACATCTTCCGCGCCGACCTGGTCGTCCGCTCTGAGAATTTCTTCAACGCGGTCAAGATGCTCCTCTTGGGGGCGTTCATTGTGGCCGGTCTCCTCACCCCCATGGAGTGGACGCGACTCGGTCCCGACAATTTCGTGTCGCCCCTTAGTCTGATCGCCGGGGCCATGCTGATCTTCCTGAACTACGAGGGATTCGAGCTCATCGCCAATGCATCCAACGATGTCGCCAACCCGAGGCGGTCGTTGCCGATCGCCTACATCGGTGGCGTGTTGCTCGTCATCGCGCTCTACGTGCTGATCGCCATTGTCGTGGTTGGTCACCTGACCTTCGCGCAGGTAGCCAAGGACAGCGACACGGCCCTGTCGGCCGCGGCACAGGACATGATGGGCAGGACCGGATACATCGCGATCGCGATCGCTGCATTGATGGCCACCAGCTCGGCGATCAATGCGACCTTCTTCGGCACGGGGCGCCTTGCCTACATCATCGCGAAGGCCGGTGAGCTGCCCGCAGAGCTCGAGCGGTCGCTACGTGGCCAGCATTTCGAGGGGACGCTGATCACTGCTGCGCTTGCCCTGCTGATCGCGAACTTCGTGCCCCTCGAAGCGATTGCGACCATGGGCAGCGCAGGCTTCCTGCTGCTGTTCATGGCGGTCAATGTCTCGAATCTGCGGCTGGCCCGGAACACAGGCAGCCATGCGTGGATATCCGCCCTGGCGGCGCTGAGCACGGCGATCGCCCTGGTCGTGCTGTGCATCAAGGTGGCCGAGAATCCAGCCACCCGGCATCACCTCTGGATCCTGGCCGGCATGATTCTTGTCTCCTTCGCGATCGAGGTCAGCTATCGCGGTGTGACGGGGCGAACGATCCATATGGTCCGGAAGCAGCCGTAGGAGCGAGCTTGCTCGCGATCGGAGCGCTGAGCCTCATAGAAAGCCGTAGGAGCGAGCTTGCTCGCGATGGGAGCGCTGAGCCTCAGAGAAGCGCTGAGCCTCATAGAAGGACGCAATAGCGGAGCGTATTGCGCCGAATGCGATGCTTCCATGCGGCGCAATACGGGCACATCGGACGTTGGCGGCTATGCGGCGAGCTTCGAGCGGTGTCCTTTTGGGCCCTATCCGAGCTACTCGAGGTGGAGCCAATGGCGCCCAAGAGAGGGGCTCAGAGCCTCGGTCTCGGCCATTGAACGGAAGGGACAGCGCGTTTGAAAGAACAACTCCAGGCCATCGTAACCGTGCTGTCTCTCGTGAATCCCGCGATCTGCGGGATGTTGTTTGCCCAAGCAGACGCGGGACGTTCACGCCGCAGCCAGTTGGTCGACGCCACGAAGGCGGCCCTGGCCATCCTCGCAATCCTCGTGACCGCCGCCCTCGCGGGAACAAAGGTGTTGCACGTGTTCGGCGTCTCGCTGGACGCCTTCATGGTGGCCGGCGGCGGCGTGCTGGCGTGGATGGGCTTCTCTATGCTCAGCGGCAAGGCGTCTGTGTCCGGGTCACCCGGGATGCGTTCGGATTCGGGGCCGTCGCTCACCCCTTTGATCCTGTTCGCCGCCAGCCCGGGGACCATTACAGGCGTCATCACGATCTCGGCCGCGCACACGCGGTTGAAGCTGCCGATAACGGCACTCGTCGCCGTCGGCGTGGCGACCGCGGTGACATGGCTGGTGATGCTGGCTGCCGCGCGACTCGGCGGCAAACGCGAGGGCAGCGGATTCCTAAGGGACACGATGACGCGGCTCATGGGACTCGTCGTCCTCTCCATGGGGGTCCAGTTTGCGCTAACCGGATTGCATGCATTCGCGCCCTGAGGAGACGCCGATGTATCGACGAACACGGCCTGACCGCTTTGCGGATGCGCTTGTATGCGGCCTCCGCGCCGGCGGTGCCTCCGGGCCAGACTCGATCCCAGGCTCCGGCAGCGGTTGGGAACCTACCGAGGTTGCCTCGAACGCGTGCCGAGCAGATGCCGAAGTGCGAGCTTGACTGTCGCAAACTGTTAAGCAGGCATGGGAAGTTCGCTGCATAATTCTGAGGGTTGCAATGTCGCTCGGCGATAGTCGGCAAAGGAGCCATGGCATGTCCAAGGCGCTGTCTTTGATGGTGGCTACAGTGACGCTCGTGGGCTGCGCGTCCCAGGCGCAGCTCCTCGATGCCAGCCAGCCGACGGCGATGCAGACGGCCGTCGCCCGTGGTCGGTTCAACCTCAGCTGTCCGACGGCTCAGGGGGTTCTCCTCTCCCGCGAAGTCGTGGAGCCGGCGCTGCAGGGGCCTTACGTGGCTGGTATTCAGCGCTACGAGTACACCGTCGGGGTGGACGGCTGCGGAAAGCGCTCGACCTACGTTGTGATCTGCCCGCGAGGTGGCACGGGCTGCTTCGCTGCGGGGCCGGGTGCCTTCGTGCCGGGGCGGTAGGCAGGACGCAAAGGACAGCGCCCTGGGTCGGGGGCCGTCCTGCGTGGCGCGGTGAATGCCCGGCCGGGTCGCCGCGCTGTCACTGAAGAACAGGGGGGAATTTCATGCGTATTCGGCGAATCTTGATCGGCAGAGGGCAGTATGGCGCAGCGATCGCGGCCCTGTGCATCGGGTCCTTGGTTGCAGGTCAGGCAGCCGCCGGTGGCCTCATACTCTACGAGGTCGGGACTGCCGACGTGGGCCTCGCCTCGGCAGGTTACGGCGCGAGGGCCCAGGACGCCTCGACGGTCCTGACCAACCCGGCCGGCATGACGCGGCTGGACGGCACACAGTTCCTGGCGGCGGGGCAGCTGCTCTGGAGCAACGCCAAGTTCTCGATCGGCTCGGGGACCTCGCCCCTGCTCGGCGGCGGGGACGGCGGCTATCCGACGGGCTCGGGCGGGTGGTTTCCCGGAGGCGGGGGCTTCCTGAGCTACAGCCTGTCGCCCGACCTCAAGCTCGGGCTCGCGCTGACCGGCAACTTCGGCCTGGGATTGAGCTACGACGACGACTGGGTGGGCCGTTACTACGTTCAGAAAGCAACGCTGCTCGGGATCTCCTTCCTGCCCTCGATCGCGTACAAGGTGACTGACAGGCTGTCCATCGGGGCGAGCCTCAATGCCATGTACGGTACCTACAAGAACCAGGTGGCGATCAACAATGTCGACCCGCGCTTCGGAGACGGCCGTCTCAAGATGGACGACAACGCCTGGGGCTGGGGCGGCAACCTGGGGCTGCTCTACGAGATCGACGCCGGCACTCGCCTCGGGCTTACCTGGAGCTCGCAGGTCAACCTGGACTTCAAGGCGCCCCTGAAGTTCTCGGGCCTGGCCCCGGGGCTTGGCGCGCTCTTGTACAGCCGTGGGCTCCTGAGCTCGCAGCTCAAAGTTGGCATCAAGGTCCCGCAGCAAGTCATGGCAAGCCTGTTCAAACAGGTGGACGACCGGTGGGCAGTGCTGGGCAGCGCCGGCTGGCAGCAGTGGTCGAAGTTCGGCCAGGTGGAGCTCGGCATCGACGATACCGCCGATCCCAAGAGCACCACGACGAGCCTGAGCTTCAAGGACACCTGGCACCTCGCGCTGGGGGCTCAATATCGGCTGAATGACCCTTGGACGCTGAACTTCGGGATCGCGTACGACTCCGGGATGCAAGACGGCTCGAACGTCTCGCCGCTCCTGCCCGTGGGCTCGGCCTGGCGCTTCGGCGTGGGCGGTCAGCAGCAGCTGACCAAGAGCACTTACTGGGGCATCGCGGCGGAGTACCTCTACGGCGGGACCTTGGACACCCGACTCGATAGCACGCGACCAGTGGCGCTCGGCGGGCGAGGCAACCTGGACGGGTCGTATGACAACATCAGCACCTTCTTCCTCGCGGCCTATTACAACTGGACGTTCTAAGCAACGCCTCGGAAGCGGCCTCAGGAAATGATTTCGGCGTCGCTAGAAACGCAATAGAATCGGCCACCGTCCGGCGTTATGCCGGCGGGATGGGACATCCCATCCATTCCCGACTGGATGGTCGATTCTGCATGTTCACTTTCGGAGGCAACAGGATGAAAGGTCAGCGTGCGTGTGTCGTGTGCGTCGGAGTTGCGATGTCGGTCCCGGTGTCGGCATTGGCCGCCGACAAACCCAAAGGCGAGTATCCAAGCATGGCACCTTCGGCGCCAAGGGTATTGCTGGACGTGACGGCCAAGGTAAAGGCTGTCGACTTGAAGCATCGCCTCGTCACCCTGGTCGGCCCCGCAGGCAGAGAGGTGACCGTGCAGGCAGGCAAGCAGGTGCAGAATCTGGGTCGGGTCCGGGTCGGGGACAGGGTCCACGTCAAGTATTACGTCGGCTCGGTGGTCGACCTGGTTCCGCCCGGAGAGAAGCCGAGCCTTGGCGTGAAGGTAGAAGAAGGCGGAGCGCGCGCCCCCCTGGGTAAGAAACCCGCCGGCGTCGTCGCGCGTGAAGTGACCTCAACAGTGAAGATCCTGGACGTCGATCCCTACAAGAAGACGATCGCATTCCGCGGCGGCGACGGACGCTACCGCGAGGTGTCGATGAAAGAGCCGCACCTGCAGCATTACCTGAAAGAGCTCAAGCCGGGGGACAGGGTGCAGGTCGTCTATACCGAGGCCGTCGCGGTATCGGTTCGACCAACCAAGAAGTGAGCGGCAACGCCTGGAGCCATCGTCGTCGTGCACCTGCCAGCCCTGTATCTCCAGCCCGGACCGAGCCAGATCCGTCAGGCGTCCGGCAAGATAGATCGAGCGCTGCCCGACCGCGAGCTCCGGCTGGCTGGTGATCCGGGCGACGGATCGGATCCAGCTGACCTCATCGAGCTTCTCCGCTAGCGCGCCGATCTCCCGGATGCGGACATCCAGCATCCCGGGGCCGACGGCCTGGAACCGTCCATAGTCCGATTGGACCCCAACGCGGGTCAGCAAGCCGTCCATCGGGACTTGGTCGTCCACCTTGTAATGGGGTCCCTGCAGCACCGCAGCCGACACCAGCTCGGCGGCCGCCAGGGTCGGCGGTGCCTCGTAGTCCCTCTCCTGGGCCAGGATTCCCGGCACCCAGAGCAGGACAGAGGCAAGCGTGGAGCAGAGGAGCAACAGGCGAATGCCGGCATTGCCCCCATTTCAACTCAGTCTTCCGGGTGCTCATGATATGCCTCCTGCGATCCAGAGTTGGGCGGGCGAAGATGGTCGGCTCAGCCGACGGCGGAATGTACCGGCTGCACCCATTCCATGCTGTAGCGCCCAGTCTATGTCACCGGATTTTCTCACAACGACTACTTTTGTATTCCTTGTGCAACTTATTGTTGATTCGTTACTAAGCGAGCGCACCGGTTGAAAAACCGCTGGCAGCCGAAAGCGTAAACCCGAGGACAAGGCCCGACGGTGCTGCGCTGTTAGAGGGTTGCCATGCTCGGGATGCGAAGCGGGACATCCCAGTCCCCCGTTCGCCCCGCTCCGGGGCCACGGCTCCGGTACTACGCGCCTCGTGCGTCGCCCGTCCTGGGAGGCAGCGTTCGGTATCGGGCGATGGGCGTGGCCGCATTGGTACTCGCAGAGCAGCGATTCTCAGTCTCCCTTCAGAACCTTGCTGACGATTTGCGCCAGCCCTTCGCCGCCCCTTGATTCCAAGAAGGAGAGCACGACCGGCACGAACTTGCTGATCATCTCCGGATCAAGGCCAAGTTTCGAGAATCCGCCCGCCAGGGACGCCAGGTTTCCCGCCTGAGAACCAGCAAATGAGGAGACCACGCCACCCAGCAGCCCTCCGAGGCCACCGCCGCCTTCGGGTGCCGCGGAGATAAGGTCCTCGACGTTAGGCACCGCCTCGGCAACCTGAGCAAAATCTCCGGATGAGAGCTTATCTTTCAGCAGGCCAAACAACAATCCCGCGCCCCCTTGCGCCTGCTCTTCGCTCACGCCCGCATCTGCCACCAATTGTTGAATCAACTCCAACATGTCGTGCCTCCGGTAGTACCTTTGCTCCTATAGTATACACGCATCGAACCCACACACTTTAATCTCAGGTCACTCGCGCCGGCCTGCGCGGTCGCATGTGGGCGTCTCGACGCACTCCGTGGCATCATAACCTACAGGCGGTTCAGATGGGTCCCCAATGCGCTCTTGCGGCTGCAAGGCGTATTGCCCCCGGTTTCAATCGAGACCCAGACATCGGAGCAGCGGCCGTCCCCCACTGATGGGTGCCAACTCCTTCTCCAATCTGGATCTTCCACAAGTGTTCGCTCTCGGGCAATGATATGGACCAATTGCAACATTGCTGCAGTACTATTCTTTGGGTGGTTTGTACTAGACAGCGTTTCTTCTGTATTTCTTAGTAGCCCTATGGAGGGAATTTACTATCCGGCAGCCAGCGGAACACTGAAAAGCACCCCAGGTGACTGGTCAAATAGACGCAACATTGTAAGCTTATGCCCTTGACGGGCATGCGCCATCTTACCGGCAGATTATCGAGGCCACGGGCGATGGTCGCCAATAGACAAACGCTATGACCGTTATTGCATAATTTAATCGCTGCTGTCGGAAGGGCTGCCACACTGAGCAGCTGACGCGGTTTCGAAGGCTGCAGTGATGCCGGCAAGCCGGTTCCTTGTGAGAGGGTCACCGGTCACGGTGCAACCAGGCCACGGGTGCTGCAGCTCAATTGAGCGATTA
>JARRNE010000223.1:0-8105 GCA_037385305.1 Chromatiaceae bacterium
TGGCGCGCCCTGCCTACACGGTTGCAACGCGTTGATTTCGTTTCCTGCGCCCCATCAGCCTCGGAACGCGGGAGGGGGCTGACCGGTTGCCTCCTTAGCGCTGCGGCGTCTGGGACAGCACCCATCTTCTCGGAGGCTGGCGGGGCGCAGGAAACGAAATCAACGCGTTGCAACCGTGTAGGCAGGGCGCGCCAGGACTGATCGGTGCTCCGATTGGGCACGCCACTCAATAGATGATAAGGCCCGCGGCGACCTTGCGACCCTCGGCAAGCAAAATATTGTACGTCCGGCAGGCAGCGCCCGTGTCCATGATTTCCACCCCGATCCCGAGGCTCAGGGCGGGCACGCAGACACTGGGCTCGGGAAGGCACTGACGGACGCCGGTACCGATCACGATCACCTGCGGCGCAAGCTCGGTCAGCGCCGCGACATGGACGGGCTCCAGGTCGGCGGGCCGCCCCGGTCCCCACCCGGTGATGATGCGGTCGGGGCTGACGATCAGACCCTCCCGGTAGTGCACTCCCCCGATCATGACCCGACCCGGCGCGTAGCCCTGGATGAGGTAACTGCCTCTGCCGCCAGCCTCCGCGAGCTTCATAGAGAAAAAATACTCCATGGTGTTTCCCCGAACAAGGATGCCCCGGCGGCGCCGGCGTTTCAAAGTCCCCAAGCGGGCGGTAAACTTCAACGCTTTTACCCGTCATCGTTCTTCTCGCGAGGTTCTCGTGGTCTTGCCCGATTTGGAGTTCCGTCGCATCAAACGGCTACCGCCATACGTCTTCAATATCGTTAACAAGTTCGACGCCCCGGCACATCGTCGAGAAGCTGGTGGAGGTCGCCCAGCGCAGCAACACCCATCGCTACTCCGTCTCGCGCGGGATACCACGGCTGCGGCGGGCGATCTGCAACTGGTACCAAGGGCGCTACGAGGTCGAGCTCGATCCGGATTCCCAGGCTATCGTGACCATCGGATCCAAAGAGGGTCTAGCCCATCTGGCCCTCGCAACCATGGGGGCCGGAGACACGGTGCTGGTGCCCAACCCGGCCTATCCTATCCATCCCTACGGCTTCATCATCGCCGGGGCGGATGTGCGCCATGTGCGCCTTGTGCCGGGGGTCGACTTCTTCGAGGAGCTGCGCCGGGCCATCCACGAGTCCTGGCCCAAGCCGAAGATGCTCGTGCTCAACTTTCCTGGCAACCCCACCACCCAGTGCGTGGAGATCGAGTTCTTCGAGCAGGTTGTGGCCATTGCTCGGGAGCACGGCATCTGGGTGGTACATGATTTGGCCTACGCGGACCTGGTGTTCGACGGCTACCGAGCCCCGTCGATTCTTCGCGTACCGGGGGCCGAAGAGGTCGCTGTGGAGTTCTTTTCCCTGTCGAAAAGCTACAACATGCCCGGTTGGCGGCTTGGCTTCATGTGCGGTAATCGAGAGCTTGTGGCGGCCCTGGCGCGGATCAAGTCCTATCTTGACTACGGTACCTTCACCCCCATCCAGGTCGCAGCCATCGCGGCCCTGGAGGGTCCCCAGGACTGCGTGCGCGAGATCAGACACCGTTACCAGCGGCGGCGCGACGTGCTCTGCGAGGGTCTGGAGGCCATCGGGTGGGAGATCGAGAAGCCCAAGGCCACCATGTTCGTGTGGGCACCGATACCCGAGCAGTACCGGGACATGGGCTCCCTGGAGTTTTCCAAGAGGCTTCTGAGCGAAGCCAAGGTCGCGGTGTCGCCGGGCATCGGCTTCGGCGAGTACGGTGACACCCACGTTCGATTTGGCCTGATCGAGAACGAGCACCGGACACGCCAGGCCGTGCGTGGAGTCCGCGACATGTTTCGACGAGATGCCCGCGAAGCCTGATCCCTGAGAAGCGCCACGGTACTTACGGAGAATAGAACAATGGAGCCGGTGAAGATCGGTCTATTAGGCATGGGCACGGTGGGCGGCGGAACTGTTACCGTGCTGACCCGCAACGCCCGGGAAATCGAGCGCCGGGCCGGGCGTGGCATCCGCATCGCCCATGCCGCCGCCCGGCAGTACAACCCGGAGGCCATCAGCGGCCTGGATCAGATCGGCGGCATCACGGACGACGTCCTCGCCGTCGTCAATGATCCCGAGATCGATATCGTCATCGAGCTGATCGGCGGTTACTCCCCAGCGCGGGAGCTGGTGCTCGAGGCCATCGAGAACGGCAAGCACGTGGTCACCGCCAACAAGGCCCTGATTGCGCTGCACGGCAACGAGATCTTCGCCGCCGCCCGGGCGAAGGGGGTGGTTGTGGCCTTCGAGGCCGCGGTCGCGGGCGGTATCCCCATCATCAAGGCGGTGCGCGAGGGGCTTGCGGCCAACCACATCGAGTGGATCGCTGGCATCATCAACGGTACCGGAAATTACATCCTAACGGAGATGCGGGACAAGGGCCGGGACTTCGCCGCGGCCTTGGCGGAGGCACAGGCCTTGGGCTATGCGGAGGCGGATCCGACCTTCGACGTGGAGGGCATCGATGCCGCCCACAAGCTCACCATCCTCGGTTCGCTGGCCTTCGGCATCCCGCTCCAGTTCGACCGCACCTATACGGAAGGTATCTCCCGCATCCAGGCGCAGGACGTGGCCTATGCGGGCGAGCTCGGCTATCGCATCAAGCATCTCGGGATCGCCCGACGGTCGGGACACGGCGTCGAGGTGCGGGTCCATCCGACGCTGATCCCCCACCGGCGGCTCATCGCCAACGTGGACGGAGTCATGAACGCCGTTCTGGTCAAGGGCGATGCGGTGGGCCCGACCCTTTACTATGGGGCGGGTGCGGGCTCCCTGCCGACCGCCTCCGCGGTAGTCGCGGATGTCATCGACCTGACGCGGGTTCTGACCACAGATCCGAACAATCGGGTTCCACACCTGGCCTTCCAGCCCAACGAGCTCTCCGACATCCCGGTGCTCTCCATGGACGAGGTGGAGACCGCCTATTACCTGCGCATTCAGGCATTGGATCAGCCGGGGGTGATGGCGCGGATCGCGGGGATCCTGGGGGAGCAGGGCATCAGCATCGAGGCCATCAAGCAGAAGGAGCCAGAGGAGGGCGAGACCCATGTGCCTTTGATCATGCTCACCCACAGGGTGCGGGAGGCCCGCATGAATTCGGCCATCGCCCGGATCGAGGATCTGGATTCCGTCAGGAGCGAGGTGATGCGTATCCGCATGGAGAGCCTGGCAGGCTAAGGCCGGCGAGGCTCCGGGTCCCGGGCGATTGCGCTGGTTCACCGGGAGATGGCTCGCAGCCGCCTCGACCTGTTGGTCCCAGCCCTGTTCGCCGCGCTGCCTTGGCCCCCGAGTGAGGCGCCCCGCGCACCGAGCCTGGAGCGCATGCTTGGGCGGGGGGACCGTGTCACGGCGGCAGGGGCCGACCCGGTCAGCACCCTCTTCGGGCGGTTCGGCATCTCGGCAGGCCCAGAACAGGATCTTCCGAGCGCCCCCTTCAGCCTGCTCGCCGATTCTCCGGAGACCGACCTCGCCGGGTTCTGGCTGCACGCGGACCCTGTGCATCTGCGTGCTGACCAGGATCGCCTGCGCCTTTTCGACAGTCGACCCCTCGGCATTGGACGGGAGGAGGCCGACGCGCTGGTCGCCCTGTTCAATACCCATTTTCGGGCGGAGGGCCTGATGCTCGAAGCGCCGGAGCCGGGGCGCTGGTATCTGCAGGGGGCCGGACGTCGCGGGATAAAGACCCAGCCGCTCCATGCCGCGGTAGGACGCAGCGTCGGCTCATTGTTGCCGAGGGGGCCGGATGCGGGCTGGTGGAATCCTCTGCTCAACGAAGTGCAGATGCTGTTCCATCAGGCGGAGGTCAACAGACGGCGGGAGGAGCTGGGGAGTCCCCTGGTGAACGGGATCTGGGTGTGGGGCGGTGGCTGCTTGGAACAGACCGGATTACGGACAGACCTTGCCGCCGTGTACGCCGATCATCCCCTGGCACGGGGGCTTGCGATGGCGGCGGGCGCCGATCTTCACCCGCTGCCCACCGAAGGGATTGGGGACGCGGCTGAAGCGGGACACCGCCTCGTCTTCTGGGACTCGCTGTGGCCGCCGGCACTGGATCAGGACGTCGTCACCTGGGAACGTGAGCTTGGCCGGCTGGATGCCTGGTCGGGAACGCTGCTCAGTGCGCTCGGCCGGCGGGCCGTCGCTGAGATCTATATCCATCCCTGCGACGGCTCCTCGTTTCGCGTCACCCCGGCCGCCATGCGCCGTCTGTGGCGGCGGAGCCTCCCCCTATTCGCGTATCGGAGCGTTTAGAAACTTCCAGGTGGCGCCCACCTTGCACATGTCCACCAGGCTTGTTGCGGTCCCCCGTCTGGCCTGTCTCGCATGGGTGACGATCCGGACGCGGCGGCATTCCATGCCGTCCTTTGCGTAGCCATAGAGGGATTTGACCTCCCCTCCGGTGCCCGTCTTCTCGTCTTGCCAGCTGCGGCTGGCGTCGGACTTCGGATCGTTCAGGACAGCCTGAAGGGCGGCGTCCTGCTTCTGGATGTCCGTGTCGCTGAAATAGCGGATCGGTGCCTGGTTGAGAAAGCTGTAGTCGAACGCGTAAGCGGGGAAGGCAGTCGCGGCTGCGACCAGGATGGCCGCGGAGAGCAGCCGGGTCTTCTTGCGGGGCATGACGGATCCTCGGGGATGCCAGCTCATGGGGCGGAGATTATAGACGAATCGAGGGCTCTCCCGTTCGGTCTTCTTCGCGACCTGCCACGGGAATGCGTGGCCGGGACGCGGGCAGCACCGGCAGAATCCGCTATCATCTGGCGCAGGTCCTTCGCGTTGCCGCGTGCGAGTCGCCGACTCATGGCTGGTACCGGTGTCTAACCACAGGTCCCGGCGTTGCGGGCCCCCGCCGAGGAATCGCTCGTCCGCGGCGCGCGCCCGGCATCGGCCACCCCGGTTAGGGGCCATGTCGACAGAAGGCGCGGCTTTTCTGACCGGGCAAACCTTTGGGTCAGAGCTTGTCCTGTTGAACCATCTCCATGTTCCGTTTCAGCGTTTCGAACCTCCTCAAGTTTCTTATCGGCATCTTGCTGGTCCAAGGCGTTACCGCCGTGCTCGTGATAACCGCTCGAAAGACGAGCCTGCATGATACATGGCTCCTGTTCGGGACACTCAGCCTCGCGATTGGGGTTCTGGCGGCGCTCTGGTTTACCTCCGTGGCCGACAACGCCGGGAGGCGGGCGGTGGCAAAAGCCCAGGAGGTCTTTTCCAAGGAAAAGGAGAAGATTCGGGTCCGGGCTGAGCAGCAGAAGGTGAAAGAGGTCCAGAGCACGCATCGGCAGCTGAACAAAGAAAAGCGCCGCGCCCAGATGCGCTCCGACGTCCGGACCGGCGTCATGGTTGTGGGCGGCGTCGTGGGGCTTGGGACAGTGATGCTGTTCAGCCAATTCATGACCATTGGGTTGCTGACCCTGTCCACCGCGGGTGGGGCCGCCCTCGGCTACGGTGTGCGTGCCCGGCAAGAGCGCCTGGGGCAAGGGAAACGCCGCTTGCTCGGCGGCGAGAAACGAGTTGAGGTGATCGATGCAACTCCCTCAGTCCCTGCGTTAAAAGGGGCTCGAGGCACGCCCCGCGCGGTGCGGGACGGATGACGGTAGGGGGATAGGGGGCGCGGGAGCGTCTGCCAAGCAGATAGTGCCACCCGCGCTGAGCGGGCGCGTGGGCAGCGACCGAGAGAAACCGTACAGACCGGCAATTTTCCGTGGATCATAGGAGCGCCTTAACGGGAATTCGCTTTGCTCAGGCGCTCAGCAGGCCAGGACTCAACGGTGATCCACCTCTCGCGCCTCAATCAGCGAGATGTCGCCATCAACTGCGACCTCATCGAGTGGGTTGAGGCCAACCCCGACACGACGGTCCGACTCGTTTCCGGTGAGACGATCATAGTTCTGGAGCCGCCGGACGAGGTCATCCGCCGCATCGAGGACTACCGAAAGCGGATTCTGGCATCCGCCGGCATAGAGGCCCTCCTAACCTCGGGGGCCCGCCCCGCCGTGGCGCTGCTCCATAAATTGCTCGCGCAACAGGATTGCGAATCGCGCGGGAGCGGTGTGGGGCGTGACACCGAGGACGACCCGCGATGAAGAAGGTCGACGTGGCGACCATCGTCGGATTGGTCGCCGCCCTTGGGATGATTCTTCTCGGCAACGCGCTGGAGGGGGGGCACATCGGCTCTATCCTGCAGCCGACGGCAGCGCTGATAGTTTTCGGAGGCACCATCGGGGCGGTCCTCGTATCCTTTCCGATGCCAGTCTTTCTCGCTGCGGTAAAGGCGATTCCCGAGCTCGTTGGGAACAAGAGCTCGGATGCGGCGGGAGCTCGAGATCGCCCAGGAGGAGGAGCGAGGCGAGCTGGCGGCCAAGGTGTATGAGGCGGCGGGCGGCTACGCACCCACCATCGGCATCATCGGGGCGGTGCTCGGCCTGATCCATGTGATGTCGAACCTCTCCGACGTCGCAAAGGTCGGCGAAGGCATCGCGGTTGCCTTTGTCGCCACCATTTATGGCGTCGGATCCGCGAACATCGTGTTCCTGCCTTTCGCGAATAAGCTGAAGGTCAAGCTCCGCTCGGAGATCGCGCTGCGCGAGATGATGCTCCAGGGTGCCATCGCCATGCTGGAGGGCGACAACCCGAAGCTGATTGAAGAGCGTCTCTCTGCCTATCTGATGGAGCTGAAGCAGTCGGATGGTCCCAACGGCGACGCTGCTTCCGCGGCCGACGCCGCCTGATGCCTTGACGATGAGGAGGAAGAAGCGGCCTGCCGAGCACCCCAACCACGAGCGTTGGCTCGTGTCCTATGCCGATTTCATCACCCTGTTGTTTGCATTCTTCGTGGTGATGTTCGCCGTGTCCCAGGTGGATTCGAAAAAGCTCGGCCGATTCGTCGAGTCGCTGAACGTTGCCTTCGAGTTCCGTGGCCCCTTCCCGCAGACCTCACAGAAATCCGGGGCGGGGGGCGAGAAGGGACTCATCGGCATCACGACGGAGAGCGCTGTTCCCTTTGGGCCTATCGTGAAGAGTCCGATCGACGCAGCGCGCTCGAAGCGGCTCCTCTGGCGAAGGGAACAGGCGCACCAGGTGCGCTCGCGGATCGAGCGGGCCCTGGCGGGAACCCAGTTTGCGGACAAGGTCCGTGTCGGACTGACCACGCGGGGAATCGTTGTCAGTCTCGCCGAGGGGGGGTTCTTCGATCCGGGATCGGCGACGGTCCGAAGGGACTCCATGGACGCACTCAAGAGCGTCGCCATGGCCCTCCGGGATGAGCCCGGGCCAGTTGCCGTTGAGGGTCACACGGACAACGTCCCGATCCACACGGCTATGTTCCCGTCCAATTGGGAGCTATCAACGGCCAGGGCAACCACCATCGTCCGCTATCTGATCGACGATGTGCGTTTTGACCCGAAACGGCTCTCGGCCACGGGTTTCGGCGAGTATCGGCCCGAGGCAGACAATTCCACCCCCGAGGGACGCCTCCGCAACCGCCGCGTGGATCTCGTGCTCCTGTTGCCCAATAGCGGACCTGCCCTGCCGCCTGGCGGCGGGGCTCCTCCATCAAATGTCGCCACGGCAGCGGACACCGGATCGATTCACCCGGGGGCACAGGTCAGTGCCCGGAACGCTCCCCGAGCCGGGGCTCCGGCCGGCGGTTGAGCTGCCGAAACATTCAGGGGAACAAAGGAGGCAAGACTCCCTTGGCCTCCCCGATCGAAGCCGGCTTCACGACTCCCACATCACATACTTCCTCTGGGCGGCTGCGGCGGTGAGGAGTTCGATCAGGGGCAAGGCGCGGTGGGCGATACTGACATGGGCTTGCTCGGGCTCCCCGCGAGGGGGGCGCTCCTGCTCGGGGTCGAGCGGAACGTCCGGGCTCGCTGCAACGGCCGCCTTTAGACGATCCAGTGCGGCAGGGACGTCCTCCGGCATCAAGGCGCTAGGAACCGCACCACTGTGGCCCATGAGCTTAATGAGCGTGACGGCCACATCGCCGAACATCGTGATGCTGGGATAGGCCTCGCGTCGACAGGTGACAAGCATGTGATGGCCCTCCGTGTCGGGGGTCCTGCGTTGAC
>JARRNE010000224.1:0-4990 GCA_037385305.1 Chromatiaceae bacterium
TTGGCGACGGTGCCGGTGAGGTTCGACTTGTCCATCAGCTCGAAGTCGGCGAACTCGTCGTCGGGCGAGAGCAGCGGGTGGGCCTCGCCGGTGCCCTTCGGCTGGGTGACTTCGACGACGCGCTCGAAGCGTTGGCGCCGCTCGGCGTAGTCCTTGTCGAAGGGTGCCCCGTCGAGGGTCTCGAGCATGAACATCATGCCGTTCGACAGGTTGCCGTTATGGGGGATGGCGAACACTCTTCCGCCGGTCTTGTCCTCGTAGGCCTTGAGGTAGGCCCAGAGGTCCTCCGGGTCATCGCTGTCGAAGGCCGAGAAGGGCACGATCTGCCGGGCGCGCTCCCCGCCGTCCCGGAAAATGACGTTGCGGTGGAGGTTGTTGCTGCCGGGGCCGGACGTCCACTCGTAGCCGATGAAGGTGGTGAAGACGCCCGGCTCGTTGTATTTCTCGGCGTTCTCGATCACGCGCTCCCAAACCCGGGAGCGCATCTCGGGGCTGTCGATGGGGTCTTGCCCCTTGGCGTTGAACGCGCTCCACTCGTAGGCTGCCTTGATGCCCTCTCCCTTCCTGAAATACTCGAGCCACTTCCGTCCGTTCTCGCTCTGCTCGAGGATTGGATCGGCGCGGTCGAGGTAGTCGTAGATCCCGATGTTCTCCGCGTGGTCGGCCACGACCAGGAAATCGAGCGGACGGATCAGCTTGAAGGGCAGCCCGGTCTGGCTGGTGACCGTCTCGCCGCGCGAGACACGGTAGGCGAATTCCGGTCCCAGAGTGGCGCCGGCCAGCCCCGCGTCCGCGGACCATGAGGTATGCAGGTGCGTATCGCCGAAGTAGACGTTCTGCGGAAAATGCTCGTCGACGTAGGGCGAATACTTCTTGCCCCTTTCCGCGTAGTCGCCTTCGTGCAGCGTGAATTCCTGCCCCTGGCACGGCAGTACCGTGAGGGCGCCGAGAATGGTGACGATCCCGTATGCCTTCATCTTGCTCCTCGATATTTCTTGGGCGGTCGATCGGATTTGATGGCCGGTGGTCTTCTCGGATCGCATTCATTCGCCGAATGGCGATTCAACGGGTTTGCGAGCCACGAGGTCCCGCCCACCGAGCGGGACCTCGCTCAAGTCCGTCGAATGCGTCAGTTCGGTACGAAGCACGCCCTTAGCGCCCCATCGACTGCGAGTTGATTAGCTTGCTGAAATCGCCGACCTCCAGCGACATGCTCTTCTGGCTGGGCGGGAATTCTTCGAACGTCTTGACGAACGCGGCAATCTGGGCGCCGGCGGGACCGAGGACCCAGCTTCGGTTCTCGGCCCATTCGTCGTAGCCGCGGGAGTGGATGAGCCGCTCGAAGGGATCCAGCTTCAGATTGATGATGTACGGCGTCGAGAGCGTGGGCTGGGGAGCACGGAACCATTTCTCCTGGTCCCTGAACAGCACCTTCCAATCCCCGTACCGCATGCCCTGAAAGGTCGCCTCGGTGAAATAGTAGAAGTCCTTGCGCTTCGACTTGCCCCGGTTGAGTAGAAGGTCGCTCTGGTCATACCCGTCGAGGTGCACCTTGAAGGTCTTGTCGCCGATCTTCTTTCCCTGGAGGAGCTCGTCCTTGATGTTCGGCTCGCCAACCCACGACATGAGCGTCGGGACCCAGTCTTCCATGGTCATGAACTCTCCGGTGCTCACACCGGCCGGGATGTGGCCCTTCCACTCAACGAGCATGGGCACGCGAAAGCCGCCCTCCCAGCCGCCTGCACCCTTCTCCCCGTGGAATGGTTGGTTGCCGCCGTCAGGCCAGGAGTTCGACGCCGCGCCGTTGTCGGTGGAGAACATGACAATCGTGTTGTCCGCAACGCCGAGTTTCTCGATCAGATCGAGCAGCTCGCCGACATCGTCGTCCAGCTCCATCATGGCGTCGGCGTAGACGCCGTAACCGCTCTTGCCCTCATACTCCTTGCTGAGGTTGGTGCGGTAGTGCGTCCGTGTCATGTTGTGCCAGACGAAAAACGGCTTGCCGGACTTCACGGCCTCGGTGATGAAGCGCTTCGACTGTTCCAGGACCTCCTGGTCCAGGTTTCTCTGCCGCTCCTGCCCCCAGGGACCGAGGTCCTCGATCTGCTGGGAGCCGTCCGCAACGGCCTTCGAGTGGATGACGCCGCGCTGTTTCAGGCCGAAGCGCGTCTGCACCTCCTCGTCCTTCGGGAAGTCGTACTGCTCCGGATACTCGCCGGCGTTGAGGTGATAGAGGATTCCGAAGAACTCGTCGAAGCCGTGATTGGTCGGCAGGTGCTCGTCGCGATCGCCGAGGTGGTTCTTGCCGAACTGCCCGGTGACGTAGCCCAACGGCTTGAGCATCTGGGCGAGGGTTGGATCGCTGTCCTGGATGCCCTCCTTCGCGCCTGGAAGTCCGACCGTGCTCAGGCCCGTGCGCATCGGGTACTGGCCGAGGATGAACGCCGCGCGGCCCGCGGTGCACGATGCCTGGGCGTAGTGATCCATGAAAATCATGCCCTGGTCGGCGATGCGGTCGATGTTCGGCGTGGACCCGCCCATCATTCCACGATGGTAGGCGCTGATATTCCACATGCCGACGTCATCGCCCCAGATGATGAGGACGTTCGGCTTCTGCGCAGCAAATGCGGCGGTTGTCCATGCGGACAGGAACAAGCATGTCGACAGAATGCGTAATCCGAGTCTCATGTCTCTTTCCTCGTGGTCTTTAATTGTTTCTAATTCAGCGCGTTCTAATGCAGCGCGACCGCCAAGAACCGCAGTACGAGATGCGCGTCGCCACTGTAGATGGCCAGCTCATCTGCGTGGATGGTGAACCGCTGTGCTTCACGGAGCCTATTCAGGAAGCGTTGCTCCTGCTCCATGGCGTCCACGTCCACGCAGGCCATCCGGGTTGACGCAAGCTGTGCCAACTGGATCCGACCACCGTTTCGCTCGTAGTTGCCGGTGAACCGGTTGCAGCCCGAAAATCCACGTACGCGGTGCCCGTCGCTGGTGAGCACCATGTGCAGCTCCAGTTGGCCCGCTCCGAGGCTGGCCTCCTGGCCTTCGATCTCGACGAGCTTCCAATAGATGTCTGTCAGGCTCACATCAGGCACCTCGGTAACGTCGGCAGGCCGGCTCGACGGCACCCGCGATACGCGAATCTCCAGCGGTGCCGAGGCGTCTCCGGCAAAGGCCGGGATGCTCTGTGTGTTGATGAACAGCAGC
Organism: Chromatiaceae bacterium; assembly: GCA_037385305.1. Classification (GTDB taxonomy): domain Bacteria; phylum Pseudomonadota; class Gammaproteobacteria; order Chromatiales; family Chromatiaceae; genus JARRNE01. The sequence continues at coordinate 3,211 of JARRNE010000224.1, forward strand.
CGGCCATCGGCCTCGATCCTGACGCGCAGGATGTAGCGGCCACGCTCGTGCAATGTCTTCGGGTCGTACGGCAGGGTGAACGACCAGGGTGGCCCGCCGTGGGGGGTAATGCTGGTGGAGGCGACCACCTCCGACGGGCTATCCATCCGCGCCGCGTCTTCGAGATAGACATGGATCTCCGCGGTCGGCGGCAAGGCAATGCGCTCCCGATACCAGATGCTGCCTTCGATCTTTTGCATGCCCTCCGCCTCCTGGTCGCCGGCATACGCGTGGCCGTGCGCGAGCAGGGCAAGGGCCAGCATGTTGCGGAGCAACTGGGCGCGCCAGGAGTTTTCGTGCGTTTCGCGGATGCTCATACCACTGTGCTGCACCTTAGCCTTCCGGCGTCGATCAGATGGGGACGGTTGCGTGTTTGGCCTTCGCGCGTCTCGCCTTTTGTCGGACGCCGCGGTTGTCAGCTCTTCTGGTGCTTCCTAGGATCGGGTTGAGCGGGCCGGGATCCCGTTGGTGAACCCGCCCAGCCGACCGTTCGTACGCGCTGCTCTGGCTATTCCTAATCGTCAGAATTCTTCTTCGCCCCGCCGATGATGGCGCCCGCAGCCGCCCCTTTGCCCGCGCCCATTCCAGTGACGGCCCCAACCGCCGCCCCCTTGGCTGCGCCTTTCCCAGCGCTCGGATCATCGGAGCTGGTGCCGCCCATGACGGCACCCGCGGCAGCCCCCTTTCCTGCTCCGACTCCAGTAACAGCGCCAACCGCCGCACCCGTCACTGCACCCTTTCCTGCGCCGCCCTCTCCGGCGCTTGCCGTGGTTGCCCAAATCGCCATGCAAGGCAAAAAGACACCGAGGGTGAATACACGAACCGCTGTACCGAATTTCATTGTTAAGCTCCCATTGGGTGGTGGAAATACGCACTGCCGGCGGACAACGGCGACGGCAATGCTCTCGCCGCCGCCGGCTGTCACCGGTTCGTTGCGTCGTAAGGACCTATTGTCTCGGGTTGTTGATGAACTCTTGGATCACGTTCGACATGTCGAAGCTCTTGCCGCCCTGGACAGGGGGATAGTCCTTCAGGGTCTTGAGGTGAGCGACCATCAGCTCCCCCATAGGCGCCGACAGCCAGGATACTTTCTGCAGCAGGTGCCCATAGGATTCCTTGTCGCTGTAACTCTCGAAGGGGTCCATCCGTAGGTTGAAGACCAGCGGAAAAGTGCGTGGCACCAGGTTGGCGTAGTAGTCCTCCTTCGTGGAGAAGAGGAACTTCCACGGACCCATCCGCACCCCGGAGAGCTTGGTTTCGTAGTAGTAGAAGATGCTGTTGCGGGCGGAATGGTCGGACTCGCCCTTCCAGTAGGGCAGGTTGTTCACCCCGTCGATGTATTGCTTCTTTTCCTTCATGACGCGCTCGGCGACGTCCGGCACACCGGCCGCCGCAGCCAGGCTGGTGAACATGTCCATGTGGCTCTGGATGCCGTTCTTGATCTGTCCCGGCTTGATCACCCCGGGCCAGCGCAGCATGGAGATCACACGCACGCCGCCCTCGTAGGTGGACATCTTCTCGCCACGGAAGGGGGTGGTCGCGCCATGGGGCCAGGAGGAGTGCTCGGGGCCGTTATCCGTGGAGTACCAGACGATGGTGTTGTCTGCGAGGCCGTTTTGCTTAAGGAAGTCCAGCAACTGGCCGATGTCGTGGTCGTGCTGCAGCATCCCGGAGCCGTGATCATCGGCCTCCGAGGTGTATTTCTCAGCCGCGTAGCGCCACTTGTCGTTGAGCCGGGTGT
>JARRNE010000225.1:0-4981 GCA_037385305.1 Chromatiaceae bacterium
CGCCCTGGAGCGCGAGCTGTGCAACGGTCGGTCGAGGGATATCCCGGTCCCCCGCCGCCTGCCGCGGCAACCTCGCTCTTTCCCGACCGCCACCGCTGTCAGCTTCAGCCCCGATGAACCCAACCAGCGCACCATCATGCGGCTGGTGACCCTGGACCGCCCCGGACTGCTGGCGGAGGTGGGCGCGGCCTTCGACGCCTGCGGCATTCGTCTGCAGAACGCCAAGATCGCGACCGTGGGTGCGGAGGTTGAAGACGTCTTCTTCATCACCACCGAGGACCGGACGCCCGTTACGCGGTCCGAGACCCTGAGCTGTATCCGGGAGGAGATCCGCCGCCGCCTGGAGCCCGCCAACGCTGCCTGAGAAGCGGCTCGATCAGCCTCGCAGAAACATCCAGCCGCCAGGAACACCGAGGTTCCCGGATGGCCGAAAACGAATCCCGCCGCCAAGGCGTATCGGGTCGCGGCACGAGACCTGTGTCAAGTGAGCTGCAAAAAGAACTTGACGCCCCACCGGCACGTAACTACAAGATGCCGCATTGCCATTTAATGAAGTTCTGAATTTCTTCTCTTGGCCGCACCCGTAATCGTCATGGGATGGTCACGCGCTGCAGGGCCCCGGATGCTCCGTGTGCTCAGAGGAGTGACGTTTTCGCTCTACGCTGCCGCACTCGGAGGGGTCGCCAACGCCCAAGAGCCACCGCCGCCACCCCCTCCGCCCCTCCCGCCCGTTGCCCCCGCGCCCGCGCCGGACCCCCTCGCCCAGTGGCTATCCGAGGTGAGGGCACAACGCCGCGCGTGGGAGGAGCGTCGCCGTGCCGCAAAAGAGGCCATGGACGCACATCGGCGCTTGGTCGACCCCTGGGGCGCTGCCCAGCAGGAGGCGCAGGAGCAGGAGACACAGCGTCGTCGCGAGGCATTTCGCAAGCAGATAGAGCGCGACCGGGAGGCCTTCCGCAACCAGGCGCCCTGGGGTTGGCCCCAAGACCCGATGCCTGACGATACGCTGGGCCGCTTGCCGGACGATGGCGAAGGTGCCTCGCCGGATGCCGATGGCAGTGCCGCGAAAAAGGGGGCGGCTCAGGCGCCGGAGAAGCCCTTGCCCGGCTGGGACAATCTCTGGTACTACCACGGCTACTAAGCGGGCGCGGGTGGAGGGGCGCCTCCTCCTGAGCCCCGGGACCTAATCCCGTTCTGCGATAAATTCCAGCCCGTTGCCATCCGGATCGCGACAGAAAAGCGCCCGACGCCCGGAGCGGCTGCGGGTACAAGCGACCCCCGCCGCACTCAACCGGCGGGCGAGGCCGTCGAGGTCGTCCACCGTCATGGCAAGATGACGATCTCGCCCCCCGTGTTGGGGACGACCACTGACAGGGTCCGGATTCGGCAGCTCCAGCAGATGCACTTGCTGACCCCCGACACGCAGCCAGGCGCCGGGATAGCCAAGGTCGGGGCGACTTGCATCCACCGGGAGTCCCAGCAGGTCTCCGTAAAACCCGAGGGAGCGCTCCGTATCCGACACGATCAGGCTGACGTGATGAATCGCCCCGATCTCGCTCATCCGGCCCTTGACCTCGCTTGGATCATACCCGCCTTCCCACGAAGGCCTGCCGCCGCAAGATTGCGTACAACGAAAAAAGACGGAAGGCAGCCGTATATACTGGAAATCCATCCAACGCCGACCCGAGACCATGAACACGGACCTGGATCGCCTCCAGCCCTATCCCTTCGAGAAGCTCGCCGATCTGAAAGCAGGTGTCGAGCCGCCCGCAGGGCGGGATCATATCGCCCTGTCCATCGGAGAGCCCAAGCACGCAGCGCCGGGCTTCATCAGGGACCAACTGATCTCCCATCTCCATAACCTGTCCGTTTACCCGAGAACCAGAGGACTGGTCAACCTTCGCGAGACCGTCGCTGAATGGCTCGAGCAACGCTTCCGGCTGCCGGAGGGATCCCTCGACCCGGAGCGTCAGGTGCTCCCCGTAGCCGGCACGCGCGAGGCTCTGTTTGCCTTCGCCCAGGCCGTTGTGGACCGTTCATGCGATCCACTGGTCCTTATGCCCAATCCCTTCTACCAGATTTACGAGGGGGCGGCACTCCTCGCCGGCGCAGAGCCTGTTTACCTTCCCTGCGGCCCAGCCACCGGGTTCATCCCGAACTTCGACGCGGTCGATCCCCGCACGTGGGAGCGCTGCCAGCTGCTCTATGTCTGCTCCCCGGGAAACCCCGCCGGAGCCGTGCTCGATTCGGCCACCCTGGAGCGTGTCATCACCCTCGCCCAACAGCACGACTTCGTCATCGCGGCGGATGAGTGCTATTCCGAGATCTACTTCGACGAGGGAGCCCCTCCCGTCGGTCTGCTCCAGACGGCAGCGACGATGGGGCTCACGGACTTCCGCCGGTGCGTCGTGTTCCACAGTCTGTCCAAGCGCTCGAACGTCCCGGGGATGCGCTCCGGCTTCGTGGCAGGGGACGCAAATCTCATCGAGGACTTCTTTCACTACCGCACCTATCACGGCTGCGCAATGCCTCTCCAGCATCAGTATGCGAGCATCGCCGCATGGAGCGATGAAGGGCATGTGGTGGAGAACCGGCGCCTGTATCGCGAGAAGCTAGCGGCGATGATCGAGATCCTGGACGGAGCATTGCCCGTCAGCCGCCCCGAAGCCGGCTTCTACCTCTGGCCCGCGACGCCCGTCCCGGACACGGAATTCGCCCGCGGGCTGTTTGCCGCCGAGAACGTCACCGTCCTCCCCGGGCGCTTCCTGTCCCGCGAGGTACACGGAGAGGACCCGGGAGCCAATCGGGTGCGCATCGCCGTGGTACCCCCGTTGGACGAATGCGTCGATGCAGCCCACCGCATCCGTCGCTATGTAAAATCTCTCTGATTGCCAAGAGATCCATTAGGCAGAGGAGCCCATGAGCGACACCCAAAGCATCATCGAAGGCGCGTTCGAGCGGCGCGCCGAGATCACCCCCCGCAGCGTGGCGACCCTGGTGAGGGACGCGGTGCAGGAGACCATCGAGCGACTGGACCGGGGGGACCTCCGGGTCGCGGAGAAGAAGGACGGGGCCTGGACGGTCAACGATTGGGTGAAAAAGGCGGTGCTCCTGTCGTTCCGCATCGAGGACAACTGGTTCATCAAGGGGGGGTTCACCAACTATTACGACAAGGTCCCCTCCAAGTACCAGGACTACAACTCCCGCGACTTCCGCGACGGCGGCGTCCGCGTGGTCCCGCCCGCTACCGCCCGGAGGGGCGCTTATATCGCGCGCAGCTGCGTCCTCATGACCTACTCCGTGAACATCGGGGCCTATGTGGACTCAGGGACCATGGTGGATACCTGGGCCACCGTGGGCTCCTGCGCGCAAGTGGGCAAGAACGTGCACCTCTCAGGCGGGGTCGGTATCGGGGGGGTGCTGGAGCCTGTCCAGGCAGCCCCCACCGTCATCGAGGACAACTGCTTCATCGGCGCCCGCTCCGAGATCGTGGAAGGAGTCATCGTAGAGCAAGGGGCGGTCATCTCCATGGGGGTCTACATCGGCCAGAGCACCAAGATCCTCAACCGCCTCACCGGCGAGATCATCTATGGCCGCATCCCCGCCGGCGCGGTCGTGGTCCCGGGCAGCCTGCCCTCCAAAGACGGGAGCCACAGTCTTTACTGTGCCGTCATCATCAAACAGGTGGACGAGCGCACCCGCAGCAAGGTGGACATCAACGAGCTACTGCGGGATATCTGATGTCTGCCACGCTGGACCTTGCCCGAGAGCTCGTTCGACGCCCGTCCGTAACCCCGGAGGATGCGGGCTGCCAAGTCCTCATTGCGGAGCGGCTCGCAGAGCTCGGATTCCGAATCGAGCCTATGCCGTTCGGGGAGGTCACCAACCTTTGGGCCCGCCGCGGAAGCTCGGCCCCCCTTCTTTGCTTTGCCGGCCACACGGACGTCGTGCCGCCGGGCGCCCTGGAGCAGTGGAGCTCTGACCCCTTCGATCCTGAGGTCAGGGAGGGCAAGCTTTACGGACGGGGGTCCTGCGACATGAAGGGCTCGCTCGCGGCCATGATCACGGCGACCGAGGGCTTCCTGCAGGCCCATCCCCAAGATCGGGGCTCCATTGCCTTTCTCATCACGAGTGATGAGGAGGGGCCCGCCCGGAACGGGACCCAAAAGGTGGTCGAGGTCCTGGAAGACCGCGGCGAGAAGATCGGTTACTGCATCGTCGGCGAGCCGTCGAGCCAAACCGCCCTGGGCGACACCATCAAGAACGGTCGTCGTGGAAGCCTCAACGGATGGCTGACCGTCTTTGGCAAGCAGGGGCACGTCGCCTACCCCACGCGGGCGAAGAATCCCCTGCACGCCGCCGCCCCTGCCCTGGTCGAGCTGATCGCGGAGCGCTGGGATGAGGGCAATGCCTTCTTCCCGCCCACGAGCTTTCAGATGGTCAATCTCGCCATGGGCACAGGCGCCGACAACGTGATCCCGGCAACCCTGCATGCCCAATTCAACCTGCGGTTCTCCACCGAGCTCGACGCCCATGCCATCAAGCACCGCATCACAGCCATCCTGGACAAGGGAGACTTCGACTACAGCATCGAGTGGCGACTCTCCGGCAGCCCCTTCCTCACGCCGGCAGGGACCCTCGTGGATGCGCTGCAACGGGCAATCACCGACATCACGGGCCTCGAGGCAGCCCTGTCCACCGCCGGCGGGACGTCCGACGGACGGTTCATCGCCCCCACCGGGGCACAGGTACTGGAGATCGGCCCGGTCAATGCCACGATCCATCAGGTCGACGAGTGCGTCGGGGTCGAGGAGCTGGACCGCCTGGCCCTCGTCTATCAGCGCGTCCTCGAGAATGTGCTGACCCGCTGAAGGAGGGTGGACTCCCGCCGGCGCACATTGGCGGTTCCGCGACGGGCCTCGGAAACGCTGCCCGCGGGCAGGACCCTCCCCGTCAGGAGTCCCCCGAGCCGCTGCGCCGC
>JARRNE010000226.1:0-8728 GCA_037385305.1 Chromatiaceae bacterium
GGAGCCGGCACTGACGGTACCGCAAGCAAAGAAGGAGGCCTTGCCGCCGTTCTTCGCCGATACCAGATTCGGCGCGCAGTTGAAGACGTTCTACCTGAACCGCGACCAATTCGATCCGAACCGCAGCGCGGCCTGGGCGCTCGGGGGCTCGCTCAGCTACCTCTCGGGCTACCTGGCGGACCTCATCAGGATCGGCGCGGTCGGCTACACGTCGCAGCCGCTGTGGGCTCCGCGGGAGTATGACGGCACCCAGCTGCTGAAACCCGGGCAGAAGGGCTACACGGTGCTCGGACAGGTGTACGCGGAGATCAAGCTCACCGACCGCATCTTCGGCGCGCTTGGCCGTAAGGAATACAGTACGCCCTACATCAACAAGAACGACGTGCGCATGACGCCGAACACCTTCCAGGGAGCTGCCGTTTACGGAACGGCTGGCGGGAACGACGGGGCTCCTGCTTGGCGCTTCGGCGCCGGCTACGTCTCCAAGATGGCGTATACGTCGCAGGCGCCAACTACGCCCACAAGGGTCTCTCGATCGGTGCAATCGACTACTACTCAGACGACATCATGAACATCTTTTTCACCGAAGCGAAGTACAGGCTGCCGGTGACCACAGGCTATGAGCTGACACTTCACGCGCAGTATGCCGATCAGCGCAGCACAGGAGCGGACCTGCTCACGGGCGCGTCGTTCTCGACCAACCAGTGGGGCCTCAAGGCCGACCTGAGCTTCCCCGACACGACACTGACCCTGGCGTACACGGCCACGGCGAACGGGGCGAGCATGCGCAGTCCGTGGGGCGGGTATCCCGGGTACACGAGCGTTCAGGTGGAGGACTTCGATCGCGCCGGCGAAGGCGCATTGCTGCTCAAGGCGGCATACGACTTTTCGCGCCGCGGTGTGGAGGGCCTGACCGCCTATGCGCTGGCAGTGATCGGCAACGGCGTGAGCGCCCCGGATTACAACCAAAACGAATACGACCTCAACCTTCAGTGGACGCCAAACGGTGGCCCACTGGAGGGCGCGTCGTTCCGGCTGCGCTATGCACGGGTCGACCAGCGCGGCGGCGGCGATCCGACCCTCAACGATTTCCGCCTGATCGCCACCTATGATTTCTAGCCACCCCGACCCGACCTGGAGGCCCGTGGGATATCGCGAAGGATGGACCGAGCACGGACTCAAGTGCTTTCTGGCGGCGGATGACCTGGATGCAGCGACCGACGTGATCGCCGATCACCTGGACAAAGTGATCGTCGATGATTGGTCACGACGGACCCTGGCCCGCTGGCTCGGGATGTTCCCTCCCGCCGCGGCGGGCACGCGACTGCCACTCCTGAGCGCCGCTTCGTTTCAAAGGACGTTCCGTTCCGATTACGAAGGCGTTGACCAGCTGCTCGTTGAGATCGACGCGGCATGCCGTGATGCAACAGGAGAGCGGCAGCAGCGATGGCGCCAGACATTTCAAATGGACCTCGGCTTCTTGCGCGCCTTCGCGGCATTTTGGCGGGGCGACATAGAGCGCGCCTACGAACATGGCGGGCGCGTTCTAAGGCAAACATCCGGTCCGCAGAGCTTCCTCGCGATGTCGACGATCATGTACTACGGTGCCAGCCTGGCGCTGACGGGCCGGCAAGCCGCGTACATTCGTTCATCCTTGCCGCCGGCCTCGTGGGGCTGGCCTCCGTCGGCTCCGACGAGTACGTTGCGTTGGCCGCCGTCCTCGCCTTCATGGCGGCATGATTCCTGATCCTGGCGCGCATCATCGGCCTGGGGTTCCTCGCGGACTTTCTCTCACGCACGGTGTTCGTCGGCTTCCTGACCGGTGTCGATCTGATCGACACCGAGGGCATGAAGAAGATCTACCGGGAGCGGCGCTCGGAGTTCTAGGTGGCCCTGATCACCGCACTGATCGTGATGTTCGTCGGCGTCGAGCAGAGCATCATCCTCGCCATCGTGCTGGCGCTGATCGACCACACACGGCGCGGTTATCGGCCGAAGAACGCGTTGCTGTCCCCGACGGACTCCGGCGTGATGAAGCCGCAGCCGGTAGCGTCCGGGGTCCAGGCCTTACCCGGTCTGGTCATCTACCGCTACACGCACCGCATGTATTACGCCAACGCCGAGGAGATCACGCAACTGGCCAAGAACGCCGATCCGCCGCTACGCTGGCTGTGTTTGGACACCTCCGCGGTCGACGACGCGGACTTCTCGGCGGCGGAGACCCTGCGCTCGCTCTTTTGCATGTTGAAAGAAAAGGGCATTCGCCTGGTCGTCGCCCAGGTCATGGACGACCTCGAGGACGTGAGCCGTTACCACTTCGATCAGTTGTTCGGAGAACATGCCTTCTACGAGACGCTGGACGATGTGCTCAACGCGTACCGACGGGAGACGGGGGAGTGAGAGGTGTCGAGCTGTTGCACGCAGCGCTTCGTACGGGGCGCGGCGTTGTCGCTCACGCTATTCCGACAGATCTTCTCTCGCGCGACCCGATAGTTTGGCATATGCTCTCGCGTATGCCTCACCCTTCTCTTCAGGATCGATCTCCTATGCAGCCTGAACGTCATGTGCGCCTCTTTCGCAATGGCCGCAATCAGGCCCTGCGCATCCCGCGTGAGCTCGAGCTGGACGCCGACGAGGCAATCGTCCGCAAAGACGGCGATCGTCTGATCGTCGAGCCGGTCCGGCGCCGGCCGGATCTCGCCACGCTGCTCGCCGGATGGGAGCCGCTCGACGAGATCCTCCCCGACGTGGACGACGGTCTGTTGCCACTGGACGACATCCGACTCTAGCCACCGGGGCGAACGTCCTGGGCCTTCGCTACCTGCTCGACAAGAATGTCCTCTCCGCACTGATCCGCCAACCCCAGGGACCGGTGGCCGCGACGCTTGCCAGGCGCGGCTACGGTACCGTTTGCACCAGCATCGTCGTGGCCGCCGAGCTGCGCTTCGGTGCCCGCAAGCTCCGCTCGAAGGCATTGACCGGTAAGGTCGATGACCTGTTGGTCTCGCTACCGGTCCTGGCCCTCGACGCCGGGGCCGATCACACCTACGCCGAGACCCGACTTCGGCTGGAGCAAGCCGGCACGCCCACCATCGGTCCCAACGACCTGCTGATCGCCGCTCATGCGCTGCAGTCCGGCCTCACCCTGGTTACCGACAATACCGAGGAATTCCGCCGGGTCGCAGGATTGCAGGTGGAGAACTGGCTGGACAGCCCGGCGTCCGCGCCCTGACGACTCGATCTCGCGGGGACCGCACGCGCAGGCATACCGCATGCGGCACATCGGGGAGTTGTTATCCACAGGCAGAGACAGAGAAGGAGAGCTACCTCGGCGTCGAAGGGTCAATGCCCGCTTACGGCCAATTGCGGACGCACGTCCGACGCCGATGAGCGGCAGCTTGACCTCAGATAGCCGGCACCGAGCACTAGCGCATGGCAGAGTGCCTAGCACCCTCAGGCCAGTCCTGGCTTTGACCAGCAGACGCCGCGCTGACACCCGGCACAGCCCCCCTTTTGGAAGGGGAAACCCATCGAGGCAGTAGGCATCACTTTGGGGCAGGTGGCACCAGCCCGTAGCGGCGCATGACGGTAACCAGCGACGCTTTGTCTGGCGGCCCGCCGGCGTTTACTACGGCGGCGACATCTCTGAAATACTGAGCTCCGATGTCGGGAGACAGGACGATGAGCGCTCGCGCAGGGCTACTGAACGGATTAGAGAATCCGTGGACCATGCCTCTGGGTGTGTGCATCGTCTGCCCGGGCATGAGGTCTCGCGTATCGGAGCCCACCGTGTACCGTAGCGTGCCTTCCAGGACATAGACGATCTCTTCGTTGTTCGAGTGGCTATGCGGCGGTGGGACATTCGAAGCGGGTGGTACGGTCAGCTCGAAAATTCCCGTGAAAAAAATCGGGAACGGAGGCAAACGCATCGCAGGTCGGAAGCTCGTCGGTCTGCTCGTTACGCTCCCGGTCATGGGGATGGCAACAGGCGCAAGCCGGCGGGACGAAGCGGCTCATCTCGATGCCCTCACCTTGGGCGGTGAAAGGAACAGGGCGTACGGTGGGCTGGGCTCCCGGTCGGGCGGAACATAGGCAGGTGCAGGATTTCCCGGTGCCCCCAGGGAGCGGATGAAACGATAAAGGGCGCGGAGGTCATCCTCGTGCATCTTGTTGAGCGTGTACCAAGGCATCGGAGGCCGCCGCTTCAGGGTGCGGGCGATTTGCACCCATTGGTCCTCGCTCATGTCTTTGAGGAACAGGCGCAAGTTGGGGGGATAGGTCGTGCCCCAGGGTCCGCGCCAGCCGAAGTTGTCGCCCAAGAGCCACCGGGATTCGGGAATCTGACCGTTGCTCATCAGGTAGCCGGAGGTGTGACAGTCATTGCAGCCGGCCACCTGTGCCAAGTAGCGACCCCGGTCGATCATTGCAGTGTCATTTTCTGTCGTGGCGGCCCAGCTCGATGCCGCGCCTGCAGCGAGGCTGCCGACAATTGCTGCGGCGAGAAACAGCTTGGGGATCTTCCTTGGCATGGCTCTACCCTTCTAACGCATGATCCAGAAAGCCGGCTTACGCCGTACGACGGCATCCCGATGACGTGACGCTGTCACCTCTGTTGCGACCAAGCGCCTATGGCCGCGCGGGGACAACTCCCCGCGCGGGATGTTGGAATTAGCTCCAAACCCCATTCTTGGGAAAATGCTCGCAACTACGCGACGAAGACTATCCGCGGACTTACACGGCTGAGCCCTTGACCACCCCGGGGCGGCGTTTACCTGAAGCTGCCCCAGGCATGGCTCGGGATATCCTCCCCCGTTGCGAGAACGCTCAATCGCGTTACTTCTGCTAACCCAAGTGTAGCACTCGGAAAATAGAACTCGGCAGTCGTGGTAATGACGATTGCGTAACCTGCCAAGAATGAGGAATTGGCCCTGCGCCGACGGCTCAGAGCCCTCCTAAATAGCAGTCCGACGGTCATGTTGGTTTCTGGCTGACGCTCGCTAGGGCCGGGGCATGGGCCGCAGAAGGTGGTCTTGGGAAAGGCGCTGGCCGCGTCGCTAGACGTCGATCCGCGTCCAAGATTTCAGGTTGTGCCGGCGCAGACCCTATTGGTCATCGCCATGACAGCCCGGTAGCCAACCCGGAGCATGCGGCACCAACTTGTCCGATGCGTGGCTAAGGGGCCTGCTGACGAACGTTAACGCGGCTTGTGGCCGGACGGAAGGCCTTCGTGCGCCATTGACTGACCGCTCTGGCCCGGTGGGTTGGCTGGATTTTCCCCCAGAGGCTGCGCTGCGTTGTCGTCAGTCGGGAGGTTAACCCGAGTGGGCGCAAACGGCCAAAAGCCGACATCAAGAGCAACTTGGCAATCCCTCTGCGGTAAGATCTTCTCACGCCCGGCAACACACTTCTGCTCGCCAGTCACTTCAGCAGCAAGCAGTCGTGGAATCGGCGTTGATCGGGAGAAACTTGAACTAATCGGGGTTATCCTCTTTTCTGGATGACATTCCGTAACGGCGTGTTATCCGGAAGTAGCGCCAGCATCGGCTTGCGATTCTTGTGAAAGGGCGGAGCTGGTCGGAAAGTTATCCAGAAACGAGGGAAGCACTTGTTAGCCGTCAGGGACGGTCGCATCATGTATTTGGAGGAGGAGAGGCGTATGCAAGATTCCAAGCGGCGGCTGCTGTGGCATGGAATGTTTTTGTTCTTGCTCGGCTTGCTCACGGGCTTCGTTGAACAGAAGTTTGCTAACCCGCGCATGGCGCTCGCCGCGCACTTGGAAGGTGTGATGAACGGAATCTTCCTCGTTGTGTTGGGCGCTGTCTGGACGGAGGTGAGGCTCTCTCAGCGCCTCAAGGCTATGGCGTACTGGAGTGCGCTTTATGGCACTTACGCAAATTGGGCGGTCACCACGTTGGCGGCGATCTTCGGCACAGCGGCGCTGTCGCCCATTACAGGGGCAGGCCACAGCGGGCAGCCTTGGCAAGAAAGCATTGTGACGATCGGCTTCTTGAGCGTCGGGATAGTAATCGTTGTCTGTTCTATTCTGGTCCTCTGGGGTCTCCGGCGAAACATCGTATCGTGATTGTTGTATATGGTCTGCCCGCCTAACCATCCGATGGAGCTCACGGAGTCCCGCGCTGGCGCACGGCCCTCGGTAGCTCATCTTGAGCGTTGGATGCGGGCCTGATGTCCGCTCAGGGTCGATTCCGGACGTGACCACCGCTTATCGTGCGGGGGAAGAACGCGGAGCATCTTGCGGATAGCCGACGTGAGCTGCCTGGGCGAACCGCTGACCGAGGCCTTGGACAAGAGGCTCCCCGATAGCAACGCAGAAGTAGGGTAAATAGATGAAAGACCACTACGACTTCAGCAAAGGCCAGCGCGGGAAGTTCTACGAGCCTGACGCGGTTTTTCGCCTGCCGGTGTATCTTGACGAGAACGTCCAGAACTATTTGACGGAGAAGGCTGAGGCCAAAGGCGTCGAGCTGTCCGACCGGGTTAATGATCTGTTGCGGAGAGAGATCGAGATTATTGAGAGTGTTGGATCGGGTTGAGGGCAATTGTCTGCCGACTGCTGCATCCACGCGGCGATGGAGCAGACGACCACCATCGGCCTGCGCTACGAGACGACAGACGACCACCTTTGCTTCGTGCTGGCCGAGCTGCGGGAGCTGTTGCACGCGCACCCCAAGACCCGGCATACCGGCGACGATCCGATACGGGTGCGCTTCGTCGGTTTCGGGGACTACGCCCTCAACATCGCCATCCGGGCTTATGTTAGCGTGGTCTTAGTCCGGTCGAGACCTTGGCGCCCACGGCGGCGGCGAGAGGATTCCCGCTCAGCCCGTGCGCGATGACGCTGAGAATAACGGTACAGACGACCACCAGCGCGAGCTCGCCTCGTTCGGGAACGGCCTCGTGATACACGATGATCGCGAACACGATGCTTGCGAGTCCGCGCGGCCCGAACCAGCCGATAAAGAGCTTGTCGGTCCATCCCATGCCGGTACCCGCGAGCGAGATCAGCACGGGCACCATGCGAATGACGGTCAGGCTCAGCACGGCGTAGAGCGCGACCGTCCACGAAAACGCGCCCATGGCCTGCCCGACGACTGCTGCGCCGAAGATCGTCCACGTAAGAAGTGCGAGCACCTCGTCCGTGTCTTGCGCGGCGGCCAATAATTCATGCTTGTGGCGTTTCGTGATCGCGCCCCCCAGCGGGCCCCCTACGAAACAGGCGACGAAACCGCTGCCGCCAAGCGTGGTCGTCAGCGCGTAGCAGCCCGTCGAGAGTGCCACCACGGGAATCTACATCCAATGCTCGCTGATCCAGGCTCGGCTCGCGGCTGATCGGACCACTGTCTGCTTGTTGAGCGGGATCTTGAAGGCCTTGAAGAGGAAGATGCAAGACGCCGTGTAGGTGAGGATGAGTAGGAGGTCCATCGTGCCGGCCTCATGCCTCCCCGGAGCGTTCCAATGGTTTCGTCCGTGCCGGAGCCGGTGTATCCGCCGGTGTGACCTCCGGGACCGCCGGACCCTGAAGCTCCAGCGCCCTCATGCGCTCTGAGACGGCTGCAAGCTCCGCCTTGAGCTCTGCCATCGCCTGGGCGCTGGGTTGGATGGGGCGTCTGAAAGCCCCAACCGCGGTCCTCGCGGTACAGGGTCGCCCAGATGCAGAGGAAGGGCCAGATGACATGCAGGGTGAAAAGGCTGGCCCCAGCCCGCGACCTGCAAGGTATCCTGCTGCGGATGATTACGGTGTGTGGCGATCTCGTAAGGGATGTCGTGGATGGCAATGATCCCGTAGAACAGGACCATCACGACGAAGATCAGCACGGCGAGGGCAAAGTAGTCGAGGAACATGACGCAACTCCAAGGCCTTACGCGCCCTAAGGCGCTGCCCAGCAGCTAAGGTTCTTGCTCGTTCGCCAGCGCCTTCTCGGTGATCTCTCGATACAGGCTCACCGCACGCGTGTAGATCCGTTGCACATCAGGGCTCTCGTCCACGTACCGCTTGATGTCTTCGGCGTCCGAGAGCACCGCGTTCAGGTGGGCCAGATCGGCATCGTCTAGCCGCTCGCCGCGATCCACTTTGGCCTTGATATCGAGGGCCCGCGGAAGGCGAAACTTCTCGAATCGATCGAGCAGCGCGAGGACTACGCCCTCTTGGTGCCTGGTGTCGGTCATGGGGGCCTCCGTGAGCTGTCGACGCGACGGTGCGAATCACAGCTGAGACAGCTTACCCTTCGTCGGGTGGATGTGAGCTTTGGGGCTTCTGCCGTCTGAGTTGAGCTACGATAGCGCGGGCGCTTGAGACGGCCAAGGGGATTTTGATTCCAGGGTGACCAGTTCCGATCCCCCGTCCACCATCGAAGCCAGGACCGCTTAGCTATAGCCAATTCAACAGTGCCGGAGCAATGATTGGCTGGGCGCGCACGTGGTGAGCTGCCGCCCACCGGCGACGCTCAAGCCGCATGCTGTCGGTGGTGCCGCCTGAACCATGGTCCCCATCAGCTCGGAGCGTGTGCCACGTGAAGCTGTTCCAGTCCATCTTTGGCCGCGGGGAGACGCGTGGGCGCTACCCCGAGGCCCTCGTCGAGGCGGCCATCGAGCGTGCCGTGGACGGCAGCGACCCGCGGCTGCGCCTCCTTCCCGGATATCGGAGACACCTGCGCGGACCGGTCATCCAGGCCGCCGATCATGTGATCGCCCTGGTAGACGCCATACC
>JARRNE010000227.1:0-4961 GCA_037385305.1 Chromatiaceae bacterium
CGTGGTCTGTCCCCATTGCGATTCGGTCAATCGGGTACCGGCCGATCGGCTCGGGCAGGGTGCGAAGTGCGGCAAGTGCCACGCCCCCCTCTTCACGGGGGCGCCCGTAGCGTTGGAGGAGGGACGCTTCGCCCAGCACACGCAGAGGAGCGACCTGCCGGTCGTGGTGGATTTTTGGGCCCCCTGGTGCGGGCCCTGCCGTATGATGGCACCCGCCTTCGAAGAGGCCGCACGCCGGCTCGAGCCCAAGGCCCGCCTGGTGAAGGTCAACACGGAGGAGGCCCAGGGCCTCGCTGCCAGATTCGGCATCCGCAGCATCCCCACGCTTGCCATCTTCCAGCATGGGCGGGAGCTGGCGCGGACGGCCGGTGCCATGGACCTGGGCCAGCTTCTCGCATGGGTGGGGCCATACCTCTGAGGCAAATCTTACCCGCCAGAAGAATTTCCCGAAGGGGCGCTCTGGCTTCGCACGTGCCTGGTGGGCAGCGATCGTCGATATCCATCTCTATCCGCGGCTCCATCGTCGTCGCCGGACGGCCCAACACATTCGGGACTCCCATGGGCGCGCAGAGCCTCGTAACATCGTTCCTGCGGTGTCACGCATCTTCGCCGCCGCTCTGCGCTCACCAGCCCCGTATAGTGCAAGCTCTGGCCGCCATGCCCCCAGCCCCGTAGGAGCGGCCTTGGCCGCGACAAAGCACCACCCGTCGCTCCGGCACCGCCTGCTGCCGCAATCCCCCCAGCCGTTCAGCGCCCGATCGCGACCTGACGGGCGCTCCTACAACCCCCAAACCGCACCCGTGTTCACGCCGCCCTCACCCCCGGTGCGCAACTTCGCAGCCAGAAGCATCAATTAGTTACGCGTATCTTATTGCTATATTGGATGTCTCTAGAATGGAGTGACAAAGATGGGTTAGCTTGCCGCGCACCGCTCTTGCTTCCTTCTCCACCCGAGCGGGGGTGCCGAGATACTTCTGCAGGACGGGCGCCCCGCGCGTGTTCGTGGCTGCTACCCTAACGGAGTCGGTATTGGGGTTACACCGCAGGATGCAGCCGCGGTCGATACCCGGCGGGCGGCTGGGGCCGACCGGGTAGGAAGAGGGACGTTTGGGCGCTTTCGCGAAAGCTCGCCTTTGATGTTTGCTTGGGTGAGATCCCTGGTCGCGATGTTGGGTTGTCCCGCGGGCCGCTCTTTTGCCCGCAACACAGCTGGGACGCCAGCCTGACTTAGACCTCCAGCCTTTCGAGATGTCGACGACGGACAACAGGAACGCACCGCGCGGCCGCTTCGTCACCCGGGTGGTCCAGACCCTGACGACTGGCCATCAGCTGGTTTCCCTGTCGCGACGTCACCGCAAGCGGCTGCCGCCGCTGCACGTGACACTCGATGGGCGACGGGTGCATCGGGGTCCCCCGCGCTCGCCTTGGCTGCACCTGTGTGCCCCGGACCGGCTGGCCTGGTGGATCGCGCTGCTCTTCATCATCGGCTCCGCCTGCTTCGCCTACGGCAGCTTCGGGGCGAACTGGCCCCAGTACCTGCCCGCGAGGATGACAGAGGGTGCCGCCATCAACCATGTGTTCTTCGTCGGCTCGATCTTCTTCACCGCCGCCGCCTGGCTGCAGCTGCTCGAGGCCGTCAATGGCGACGTTGCAGACGTCGCTATCCTGGAGGCCCGCGCTCCGGTCAATTGGCGCTGGTTCGGCTGGAAGCCGCACAACGCGGGTTATCTCGCGAGTCTCATACAGTTCGGGGGCACCCTGCTGTTCAACTTGAATACGGGTGACGCGATGCTGACGGGCCTCGGCTGGACGCAAGAGGACGTTCTCATCTGGACCCCCGATATGGCGGGGTCCCTCTGTTTCCTCACCGCCAGCTATCTGGCCCTTGTGGAGATCGCTCACGGCTGGTGGTCATTCGAGCCGCGTCAGGTGTCCTGGTGGGTGGTGATCCTCAATCTGATGGGCTCGGTCGCCTTCCAGGTGGCAGCCGTCTATGGTTTCTTTCCGCCCCCGCCTGAGGCCGGCTGGGCGTGGAGCGCGAACCTATGGACCTTGATCGGCGCTCTGTGCTTCTTTCTTGCCAGCTACCTCATGATCCCAGAGTTGTTTGATGCCGATGCCACGGCTCCCAGCAAGGCGCTGTCGTCCCAGCAAGGCCGTGCCGGCCGCGGCGGGCGGCTGGCTGCCCTCCCCCACCCGATAAGGAGAGGAACATGGTCACGAAAAAGATCGAAGCGCTGAGCCCGGACGACGTGGACGCGGTGCTCGCGCCCGCCTATGCGCGCCGCGGCATGACAAGCCCGGTGCCGAAGTACCGGCTGCCGGATCACGAGATGGGGCCGGACACCGCCTACGACATCATTCACGATGAGCTGATGCTCGACGGCAATGCCCGGCTCAACATGGCGACCTTCGTCACCACCTGGATGGAGCCCCAGGCCGAGAAGCTCATGGCGGAGGCCTTCGACAAGAACATGATCGACAAGGACGAGTATCCGCAGACGGCGGCGATCGAGGAGCGGTGCGTCAACATCGTCTCGAACTTGTTCAACGCGCCGGACCAGGGCGTGGGCGCATCGGCCATCGGATCCAGTGAGGCGGTCATGCTTGCCGGCATGGCACTGAAGTGGCGCTGGCGCGACCGCCGACGCGCCCAGGGCAAGCCGACGGACAAGCCTAACCTCATACTCGGTGCCAACGTTCAGGTGGTTTGGGAAAAGTTTTGTCGCTACTGGGAGGTCGAGCCCAAGTACATCCCGATGGAGAGGGGGCGCTATGTGATCACCCCGGAGGAGGTGGTGAAGCGGACGGACGGGAACACGATCGGCGTCGTCGCGATCCTCGGAACCACCTTCACCGGAGAGCTCGAGCCCATCGAGGCCATCCACCAGTCCGTCGCGGAGCAGAACGCCCAGACCGGCTGGGAGATCCCGATGCACATCGACGCTGCCAGCGGCGGATTCGTTGCGCCTTTTCTCCACCCCGATCTCAAATGGGACTTCCGGCTTCCGCTGGTCAAGTCCATCAATGTATCGGGGCACAAGTACGGTCTGGTGTACCCGGGCATCGGCTGGGTGGTCTGGCGCAGCCACGAAGACCTGCCCGAAGACCTTGTCTTCCGCGTCAACTACCTGGGCGGCGATATGCCCACCTTCACGCTGAACTTCTCGCGCCCGGGCAATCAGGTGGTCGGTCAGTACTACAATTTCCTGCGTTTGGGACGGGCCGGGTATACGCAGATCATGGAGGTGCTGCGGGATATCGCGATGAGCCTCGCCAAGGGCGTCGCGGACATCGGACCATTCCAGCTGGTGAGCGACGGCAGCGCCATCCCCGTATTCGCTTTCAAGCTGCGGGACGATGTGAGCGGCTACAGCGTGTTCGATGTCTCGGACAAGCTGCGTGAGTACGGCTGGCAGGTGCCCGCCTACACCATGCCCGAGCACGCGGAGGACGTAGCGGTGCTGCGGATCGTCGTCAGGGAGGGCTTCAGCGCGGACATGGCGGATATGCTGCTCGCCGATTTGAAGACGGCGGTTGAGCATTTCGAGAGCCTGTCGCAGCATACCCCGAAGGCGCCCTCGCCCCAGTTTGCCCACTGAGAGTGAAGCCGTCCAGGGGGATCACCGGTCTATTCGGGTGCCGGCGGCGGGGACGTAACGCAAGGCGATCAGCGCTATCCCTCAGCTGTGCGCAAGGGGGTCGGGTACGGGTTGTCGAGACACGCCGTAAATACGTTCCATGCGGGCTCCACGGCGCCCTTCGTGGCGCCGAGGGTCCCGCCGACCCGTACCCGACCCCCGTCTTGGTTTTCAGCTGAGCCACGACGCTAATCGCTGAACGCAATCAATACGTTGCAGCACTCCTGGGAGGCGAGACATGTCGGTGTTTGATTTCCCCGAAAAGGCCGCCTGCGGCGCTGCGCTTATGGTGGTCCTGATCCCGTCACCGGCCTGGGGTGGGGGACAAGAGGGCTGTGTGGAGACCGCCAATACGCAGCTGGAGGCCAACCAATGTGCGGGTCGCGAGCTGAAGGCGGACGATGCCGAGCTGAATCGGGTTTATCAGGCGATTCTTACCAAGTACAAGGATCAGCGAGCGTTTGTCGAGAGTCTTCGGAAGGCCCAGAGGGCCTGGGTGAGGTTTCGGGATGCCGAGCTGGCGGCCAAGTTTCCGGGAGACGACAAGCAGTCTCGCTATGGGTCCGTATATCCAATGTGTGCGAGTCGCTTTCTGGCCGAGCGCACGCGGGAGAGGATCGAGCAGCTGCGCGAATGGCTTAATGGTACGGAAGAAGGGGATGTGTGCGCCGGCTCTGTCCACTATCGGCCGGCACCGTAGAAATCAACGTAGGGAGGTAAGGTGATATGTCAATGCATGTCGGCCAGCGTGGTAGGAACCTGTTCAAAGAGTGGGAGGGGCTTGTTACGCACGAGTATCTGGACTCGGGCGGGGCGCCCACCATTGGCATCGGTCATTTGCTGACGCGCTCCGAGCGGACATCAGGGAAGATCGTGATTCGGGGGCAGGCAGTACGCTACCGGGACGGGCTTACCGAGCAGCAGTGCTGGGATTTGTTGGGTGAGGACTTGGCCGGTGCCGAGAAGACGGTGAATGATGCGGTCACAGTTCCCCTCAATCAAAATCAGTTTGACGCCTTGGCTTCTTTCACCTTTAATGTCGGGGCGGGCGCATTCCGAAGAAGTACTTTGCTGAAGCTGTTAAATCAGCGGAAATACAACGAGGTCCCCGGGCAGCTAAGGCGATGGGTCAGGGATAACGGTCATGTGGTGCAGGGACTGATCAACCGCCGCGAGAAAGAAATCGCCCTTTGGAATACACCCGTCTGATGAGAGAATTCATTAGGCAGCAGGACCTGAGGGAGGAATTCTATACCAGTGAGAGGTGCTATATTACGGAGCTGTCCAACGGGCCCGATGACCCGGAAGCATCCATCGCTC
>JARRNE010000228.1:0-5430 GCA_037385305.1 Chromatiaceae bacterium
TGGCCACCCGGCGCGGGCGGCGGCGATTGGCCGGTTTCTCGACTACGTAGCAGGGCGCGAGGGCGTCTGGATCTGCCGCCGGCGGGAGATCGCCGAGCATTGGATCCACCGCTTGCCGCGACCGCCCAAGATCCCACAAATGGACGATGAGCATCCCGCGGGTTTGTAACCTTCGTGCCCAACAAGGATTGCTGATGCGCTCCCAGGTGGTCCGCTTACGACCATTGCCGCCCCCTCCCGGGCACCAAGACGGGCGTCCGCAATGCGTCCCAGACCTGCCGCTCAGGTCCGCGCTGCGAGCGGCCGTAGTGGGTCGTCTGCCGACCTTACCTCCGCACTTCCGTACGCACAGAACCACGACAAATCGTATGTACGGTACGCCGCGCCCCAGACACAAAAAACCCCGGCACCTGACCGGGGTGTACAAAAAGAGGGGTTCAACAACTCTCGGAGCCGCCGCCCGCCCGGCGAAAGGGTACCGCACGCGCCGCAGCTCGGAGGTGACCATACACCACCGCTCCTCCGCCAACAATCCGGGGCCTTACACTAACCACCGCCACGCCCGCGCGCATCTGTCAAGGCCACCTCCTTAACTGCCGCAACCCGACGGCGCCCTACCCTTCCTCCCCCTTCACCGCTTCGCCCTCGCACACCCGCTCGAGCGCGCGGAGCTCCGCCTCGAAGCACTGCTCTCTTCCCCCTTGTTCATCTCGCCCTCTACGCAACCCCGCTCTGCCCCGAAACGAACAACCCCGCCGCGGCGGGGTCGCGTGGCTGCTCGGCATCGAGTCGAGCCGTACGCCGTTTTCAGACCTTCGTTGCTCCTATCTCTTCCCGACCGGTAGGCGCACGACCCGCTGCCCGCGCGCAGCGCGTCCCTCGATGAGCCCCGAGACATAGGCGCGGCAGTCGGTACCGCGCGGGGGGATCCGCGAGATGTTGCCCGCAAGCCCGGCTCGGAAGCCAATCCTCCAGGCGGTCGGCTCGTGCGTGCTGGCAGGCGGCCTTTTCATGCCCTCAGTCTGGGCTAGCAAATCCCGCAAACCTTACTGAGGGTGCCCCTCGTACTTGAACGACGCGTTGATCTTGGTGCGATAGGCGACGACCTTGCCCTCCTCCACCTTAACGTCCATGCTGACCACTTCGGCGACGCGCAGCCCGTGCACATGCTCCGCCGCCGTCTCGATCGCATGGCGCGCGGCTTCCTCCCAGGATGTCTCGCTGGAGCCGACCAACTCGATGACCTTGTACACGCTGCCTGGCATGACGAGCCCTCCTCTGTTGCTACGTGACCTTCATCATACCCCAAGCATAGTAGTGATTTGGCCAGGGGCCTGCCCTCCCAGCGTCGGTTGCTCCCCGCCACTGCGGCCTCACGAAGCATCCTGAGCTGTCCCATTGCCAGCAAGCACACAATTCTCTGACGCAATGATGATTGTCAACGACCAGACTAGAGTCATTTACAACGCAGTACCGGAATAGACGCTATGAAGCTATGCCCCGAATGTCGTAGCGTGTGGTGGCCGTTTGTCGTGGTGGTCTTCATCTCCGGTGTCGTTGCCTTCCTCACCTGGCTCATACTCTCGCTGTCGAGCCTTGAAGCGATTATCCGTCTGGTTGGCAGCGGTGCCGCCTTCGTCGGCGTCGCAGGCACGCTCGCGTACTACGTGGTCAGCTGCATGAAACGCCATTGCCGCCACGGCACGCAGCCTTTGCACCACCGGCCCGCTCATTGACAGGCAACCCCCGACCTACCGCCCAACCCCCTCAATTGCCGCTCCGTCTTCGTCGCCGGCTCGCTCGTATGGCCGCGCTGGAATTCCGGCACGGGCATCTCTACAATCACCCGCCGAGACGCGTCCAAAGCAAGCGATGACTGGTTCCACCAGCACAGCGGCGGGGTAGCACCGACCTGGACGCTCCACCCCCCGCACACAATCCCCTCTCCCTTCCGGACACCCCCGAGCGGACTATGGCCCCCACAAACGAACAGCTCGCGATCGCCGCATCGATCGACAAGGCGGTAAGCGCATTCCCCGACACCGCTGGGGGCATGGAACAGCTCCTCGTCCGCATGTACGAGTACATGCCTGACTTCAAGCGGATCCTGGACACCGCCGCGCCGGGCGACCTTGATATGCTCTGCGAGCAATACCCCCACTTCCATCGCTTCGCGAAACTGTTGGAGCAGCTCGCCGACAAGCATCGCCCAACAGAAAGGTGAGGCCCCGGAGGCCTCCACACCCAAGGCAAAGCCCTCCCCCAAGAAGTCGACCTAGCGGGCCCTACCCTTCCTCCCCCTTCACCGCTTCGCCCTCGCACACCCGCTCGAGCGCGCGGAGCTCCGCCTCGAAGCACTCCTCGCAGAGCGCCCACCGCGCCCAGGTGCCTCCCGTCGGCTGCCCGCACTGCGAGCAGGTCGCCCCGCTCTCCACCGGCTCTCCCATGCTCATACTCCGAAGGCCTCCACGTAACAGCTCTCTGCCTCCCACCCCTCACCGCGCAACACCTCACTCCACCTGTCAACCCCACCTCCTCAACTGCCGTATCCACGCTTTTCCGTAGTTCCGTAACTACGTAAATACGACCGCCACCACCTTTACTGCTCTGCTCGTCCCGTCTGGGCCTCCGCCATCGGCCAGGCTAAGGTGACCGTTCGTTCATCGAACGTCCACCCGCTGTTCAGCCGCCACAAGCTATCCTGAACCTACAGAAGCCACATCACGGCCACACGTGAGGCCATCGGCTGACAACCTGATGGGAGGATGGAACCATGCGTTCAATCTCAATGACTCTCTTGAGCGTTGGCATGCTCATCGCTGCAACCGGCGCAGCGCTTGCAGACGAGGGAAAGAGAGTCTCCTTGGACAAGGTGCCTGCAGTCGCCAAAGCGGCGGCCGACAAGGCGATACCTGGCGTTCGCTGGGTGAAGGCCGAGAAGGAGCACGAGCACGGGAAGATGGTCTATGAGCTCAAGGGCCTCGACCCGAAAGGCAAGAAGGTCAAAGTCGAGGTCTCACCGGACGGCAACCAGGTGACGGTGGAGGAGAAAGTCTCGCTGGACAAGGTACCTGGGGCGGCTAAGGCGGCGGCCGACAAGGCGATCCCGGGGGTCACGTGGAAGGCGGCGGAACAGGAGACGGAAGGCGGCAAGACAGTCTATGAGCTCAAGGGTCACGACCCGAAAGGCGAGAGGGTCGAAGTCGAGGTCTCACCGGACGGCAACCAGGTGACCGTTGAACACTAAAGCCGACGGCGCGCAGCGCCCTGCGCGCCCTACCCTACTGCTCTGCTCCTCCCCTGCCCCCAAGAAAACCCAGGCACTCTCGCCCGGGTCGTCGTTCGCCGTCGTGACTCGTGCCCCTCGATCGTCGCCTTACGGCAATTTGCGGTTGCCGGCGGCCCCCTCCCGAGGGGCAGCTATCGGCCAGAAGCGGACATGACGGACAACTTGCCCATCCCTCTGCTGTAAGATGTTCCCACGCCCGACAACACACTTCTGCTCGCCAGCCCCGGCAGCAGGGAGCTAGCGTACGCTCGGCGTTGATCGGGAGAAACGTGAACTACTCTGGGTTAACCTCCTTTCTGGATAACATTCAGTATCGGGGTGTTATCCGGAAGCAGAGACAGCATCGGCCTGCGATTCTTTTCGAAGGGCGGCGCGGATTGGAAAGTTATCCCAACACTACAGAATGACTTGTTAAAATTTTTAATGAGGCCGCCTTATGAAAGGTGGGTTTGAGTTAAGGAAGTCTCCTGGAAAAGGAGAAGGCATTTGCGCCACCAAATCATTTAAGGTTGGTGACATAGTGATGGTTGGAGTTATTAAAGAAGCGCTGAATGGTAATCACTCCCATGCTTCACAGATAGGCGAAAATGAGTATGTGCTTCACGCTGGGTTGGTACCTAAGGTTAATCATTCCTGTAACCCCAATTGTGGTATTAGAGTTAATGAAACTGGCGCACATGATTTTGTTGCAATGAAGGAAATTGGTGTTAATGAAGAAATAACTTTCGATTATGCTATGAGAAACTATAGTATCGACTATTTCCCGAAGAAGTGCATGTGTGGCTCTAAGAGATGTCGCGGCAGGATTACAGGTTGGAAAGATTTACCAGACGAAAAGAAGAAAGAGTATGAAGGCTTTGTGGCTCCTTATCTGCTTGAGTTGGATGCCAAGCATTCTAGCGAGAAAGTGTAGGGCATACAGAACGAAAAATATCTAACAATAGGCAAGTTCACTCGGACGTCAGAAAGCGCTGTTCGTTCCTCACTCCGCTTCTTGCCGCCGGTGATTTGCAACGTTAGAGGCAGCCCAGATGTCCGCTTCGGGTCGTTTGCTGACCCTTACCCACCGCACCCCCAGACCCGCGCACAAAAAACCCCGGCACCTGGCCGGGGTGTACAAAAAGAGAGGTTCGATTACAACTCTCGGAGCCGCCGCCCGCTGTCCTCTAACGCGCGCCGCAGCCGCGCTCGACCCTACGCCCCTGCGTGGCCCGCCGACAATCCGTAGAACTGCCGAGGGGTCTCTCCGCTCCCGCCCGCTAGATGTGCAGCAGGGTCTGCAGCAGCTCGCGCACCCCGAAGAGGATCGCGCCGACGCCGCCCACGACTAAGAGGTAGTACAGGATGTAGACGAGCGCCCATGGGGCATCGAGGGTCACGACCCGCATGAGGCTCGACAAGGCGAGGATGCCAGCGGCGAAGAGCGCCACCGGCAGCACGTAGGCCACGACGAACCCGACGAGCCCGCGCGGCGCGACCACCCACACGAGGCCGGCGAGCGCGAGTACGAGGAGCGAGACGCGGCCGACCCCCCGGGTGCACAGGTGGCGCGTGAGGAAGCCCAGGGCCTCGCCGCGCCCCCAGTATCCCAAGCACGATGACCGACACGCCGCTCCAGCCGACGAGGAAGAGCGTCGCACCGGTCATCCTCGCTCTGGTTCGGTCATTCCGTACTGGCGCATTACCCTACCTGCGCCTTTCCCAGTGCGTGCGCCGTCTCCCCCGCCCGTTCGCGCCGCCTGGCCTCGACCCGCGCCCGCTTCGCCTCACGCTCAGCCGCCAGGCTGCGCAGCACGCACACCTCGCACGAGCGGCCGCTCGGGCTGCACGCCACATCGAAGTACGGACACCCGCTCATCGTCATACCGCCCTCCGTTCGCAATGCAGGAGAGCCCTACAAGCCCCCCAGCCAGGCTAGGGCTGCCCATTACCCACTAATATGCTTGGCCTTGATAATTCATCTCTGAGGCGATAGCCTTCGCACATGTGCTGTAGGTAATAATTCACCAGCCACATCAGTTGGTGACCAGGAGGGGGATCCTTGCGCCGTGCCAGGTAGCCGCCGATGATGGCGACCAACTTGATGTAGTCAGCAGACGCGCGGGCGGGTGGAGTTGGGGTTTGGCAATCTTCCGAACGAA
>JARRNE010000229.1:0-4960 GCA_037385305.1 Chromatiaceae bacterium
GTCGTCCCTCGACCAGGATACGCTCGCCTCGCTCTTCTCCAGCGCGGAGGACCGCCAGCAGTACTGGAAGAGCGCGCTGCAGGAGTACCGTCCGGCGCTCAAGAGCGGGGCGGTGACGGGCCAGCGGCGCGAGCCGCGCGAGCGCGGCCGGCCGAAGCAGGAGCCGCCGGAGGAGCGGCTCGGGAACAAGCGGCAGCAGGAGTTTCCGATCTGAAAGAAATCCGCTGAAATGCGAGCGTTGCCCCTTTTTGCCCGCTGAATGCCCACAACGAGCTGGGATGGGCCCCCGGTCAGCCTGTCCCCAGGGACCCGTTGGCCGGCGGCGGCTGGCAGCCCCCGCTGACGGGCGCCGTCACCGGAGAGGCGGCGACCCGCGCGAACACCATCTTGGCGCGGACAGTCAGGTCGCTGATGAACTCGAACTGGTAGCGGCTATCGATGGGGTAGGCCTTCACCCGGTAGTGGGTCCCCCACGGCTCATCGGCGAGGACGATTGTGATCGAGCGGTCAAGGTTAACATAGGGGCTACTCACCGCCACGTCGGCGAGACCTTGGCGCACCGCGGCGGCATCGTGATCGGGATGGAGAAAGAAGTCGGCGACGCACATCAGATCGCGCTTGCCCGCGTTCGCATTGGAGACATTGGTGTCCCAGAGTCGGGCGTGGGGGATAAAGACCACGCTGTCGTCCGGTGTCACGAGCGAGAGGCTGCGCAGCCCCACCGATCGCACCTCCCCATAGGCGTCGCCGATCCGGACCCAGTCGCCGGGCCGATAGGCGCGCTCGATGATCGCGGCGACACCGCCAATGACGTTGCTCAGATAGTCCTTGAACGCGAATCCGACCGCCAACCCGACGGCGCCGAAGATGACGACCATGTTCTGGA
Organism: Chromatiaceae bacterium; assembly: GCA_037385305.1. Classification (GTDB taxonomy): domain Bacteria; phylum Pseudomonadota; class Gammaproteobacteria; order Chromatiales; family Chromatiaceae; genus JARRNE01. Next base: position 887 of record JARRNE010000229.1, read on the forward strand.
GCGTCGGGCGGATCACAATGGGGACGATCGCGCCGATCGCCGCGAGCAAGATCAAGAAACGCAGAACCGGTATCCAGGGCAGAATCTTCATGCGCCCGGACGGACGCAGGCGATCGGCGACCCACGGAAGGCCCGCGCGCACAACAAGGGTCAGGAGCCATGCCCCCGCAACGACGGCGGCAATCTCAACTGCACTCATCCAGTCGAGATGGCGGACGATGTGGACGAGCTTGACTTCGCTGTCGTTCATCGGAGACCCCCGCTACAGCCCGTCAACCATCAGTCCCTCGCTCTCGATCGCCTCGCGGGCCGCCGGATAGCCCAGGGGCGTTACCTGCCATCGTCCCTGATGTTCCTCGACGATGCCATGTGCGGCCAAGCTTCGCAGTACCGCGGGTGCCCGCGCCCCGAGCGCCGCCAGGACCGTGGTGAGTGCACCCGCTGCAAGGCCGCCATGGATGAGCAGCGCGTGAAGCACCAGTAACGCGTCCAGATCCGCGTCAGCGGGGAGCGCCCGGTGGTGGATCTGCGACCATGGGCGGACCCAGATCACCCGTTGCTCTGCCGCCGCTTCGTCCTCCGCCTGCCCCAACGCCACTTCCTCACCCAGTGCCGCTTCCAGTGATTGCCGCCAGATCCCCCAAGCGAGCCCGGCAATGCCACGGCTGTAGCCAGCGAGGCGTGCGACAAAGCTCGATCGTTTGTCGAGTCGCTGGGTATCGGCCGGATCGGCGCCCGCCTTGCTGGCGCTCGACAGCACATGCGCCCCGTCGTTGGCTTGGCGAAACAGGACAGGCCCGTCACAGCCGACGAGCTGGCCAAACCACCGCGCCAGGCGGTCGGCGTCGAAGGCCTGCAGCGTGACGGGAGTCGCCATGCCATCGCCAAGGCCCATCGTCGCGGTGAGATACGCCCATGTCCAACTGTTCGTGGCGATCAGGCAGGGCCGGGGAGATGCTCGTAGCCGGTCGAGCAGCCGGCGCAAGAACGCAAGACCGAACGGGTGGCGCAGCATGCAGTGTTCCAGCTCCGCGATCACAAGCGGCGGGCCATCATCGCCCGCGATCGCATCCAGCCAGCTCTCGTCCTGGGCGAGGATACGTTCCGGGGTCGGTGGCGCGACGACCGGCCATTGGCGTTGCTCGGCCCAAAGTCGGACGGTTTCGCGGGTGCCGCTGTAGGGCGCGCCGACAACAGTGCGGATCCGGTGTGGTCCGGCGTCTGAGCTTGCGATATCCGACAGCGTCTGCTCGAGCGCCGGGATGGGATCCCGCCAGTCGGGCCACCCCGCGAGCATATTCAGCAGGTCGACCGACGGTTGTCGTAGCTCTTCCTCGGCGACGAGTTGCCCCGCGGGGGTCCTTTGACGCTCGCCTCTGAACAGACCAAAGAATCCACTGCGGACCGCATCCGCCGCGGGCCGCGCCGGTCGCTGATAGTCGGCCAGGGGCACCATATGCCAGAGCGGTGCTTCGGTGGTGTCACTGCGGGAATCGGGCCGGTTCATCAGAGCAACGGATGTTCAATTGGATGCGGTTTGCGAGAGGCGCACTTCTGCGAGAGCGCCCCAAGGAAGACGGCAGCAGGAGCGCACCTAGCCTCTACCGCGGTCGCCTGCTCGCGCCCCGTCATCGCGGGCGCCCCTCAGGTTTCGATTAAGGATAGGCGATTCAACGGGTGTTTTCCGCGTACGGAGGAGGCGTGGACGTAGCGGCGTTCTGTCCCACAACAGCCCGGACAGGGCGATGTGGTGTCAAGGCCCAGGCGCGCCTCTCTGCTCGGCCCGGTAAGCGTCAATCTCGGCTTGGATCTCTTCGGCCGTCATCGGAGCTGGCAGCGTATCGTCGACCCGTGCCCGTGCCCGTGCCCGTGCCCGCGCCTCGGCAAGGCGGGCAAGCCGAAGAGCGCGCAAGCGTTCCCGCAGCAATTGCTCCAAAGGCTGGGGTTCCAGCAGTCCCTCGTGGTCGGCTTCGCGTGCCAGGTCGTCGCGCAAGCGTATTTCAAGGTGCGTCATGTTCGGGATGGGCTTGCGGTGGACTTGACCTTAGCTTGCCAGCGGCGGGCCTCGATGGGGGCGTTCACGCACAAGGGGTGTAGAAGTGTCCGCTGCGGTGCCATGCCCCTAGATGGCGGGCAGCGGCGCGCAAGGTCCGCACAGTGGACCGTACGACAGTGGCCCGTTGACTTCTGCGGTGCACACTACCCGCTCGTTCCGGTGCGCATTGCCTTTTCGCCCGGTGCGCTTAGCAGCGCCTCGATGCGGTCCCGCGTGAGGGTCTCCTCCTGCAAGAGTGTCTCGGCCAGCCGCTCCAGCTTGTTCCGGTGCTTCTCCATGAGGTCCCGGTCGCGCCGTTCGCTCTCGTCCAATAGACGCTTGACCTCGTCGTCGATTTGACCTGCCACCGCAGAGGGGTGCCCACCGGGCAGGGTCGGTTGCCACGACCGGGGAGGCGGTCGTGGCATGAAGTCTGCCTATTCGGCTCAAGCACTGACGGAGGAACAAAAATGCCCAGAGAGGCGATCGCGCTGCACGGTCGGGTGGACCACCTGTCCATTCTGGACGAGGCGGGGAATCTGGACGAAGCCCTGCAACCCGAGATCGAGGATGACCTGCTCGAGCGTATCCATCGGGTCATGGTCCTTGCCCGCCGCTTCGATGAGCGCATGCTCAGGCTGCAGCGCCAGGGCCGGATCGGTACCTTCGCCCCGGTGAGCGGCCAGGAGGCATCCCAGATCGGCGCGCTGGCGGCCCTGCGCGACGACGACTGGTTCGTCCCCGCCTTTCGGGAGTTCGCCGGCGCCATCTGGCGGGGGATGCCGCTTTCCCAAATCCTGCTCTACAACGGCGGCTACAACGAGGGCGGGGCCATTCCCGAGGACGCCCATGACCTGCCCATCGCGGTCCCCGTGGCGACCCAGATCCCCCATGCGGTGGGCATCGGCTACGCCGCGCGCTACCGCAAGAGCGACCAGGTGGCCATCACCTTCTTCGGCGACGGAGCGACCTCGGAAGGGGACTTTCACGAGGCCATGAACTTCGCCGGGGTGTTCCAGACCCCGACCATCTTCCTCTGCCAGAACAACCAGTGGGCGATATCGGTCCCGCGGGAGCACCAGACGCACTCCAAGACGCTCGCCAAAAAGGCGCTCGGCTTATGGTGTCCCCGGGGTCCAGGTGGACGGCAACGACGTGCTGGCGGTCTACGCGGCGACCCAGGAGGCGGCCGAGCGCGCGCGGCGGGGCGACGGACCGACCATGATCGAGTGCATCACCTATCGGCTCTCGGTGCACACCACGGCGGACGACCCCACCAAGTACCGCGAGGACGAGGAGGTGGAGGAGTGGAAGCGCAAGGACCCGATCCCGCGCCTTCAGCGTTACCTTCGGGCGCGCGGCCTGCTCGGCGACGGCGACATCGAGCGTATCGAGGGCGAGGTCAAGGAGGAGATCGATCAGGCCTGGAAAGAGGCCGAGGCGGAGATGAAGCGTCTGGACAACGCCCTCGACATCTTCTCCCACATTTACGCCGAGTCGCCCGCCTACCTCACCGAGCAGCGACGGGGCTTGGCCAAGCGGATCCAGGGAGGCTAGCCCATGGCGAAGCTCACCATGGTCCAAGCGCTGAATCTTGCCATGCGCCAGGAGATGGAGCGGGACGACAGCGTCCTCATCCTGGGCGAGGACGTGGGCGTGGACGGCGGGGTCTTTCGCGTGACGGAGGGACTCCTCGACCGCTTCGGAAAGGAGCGGGTGATGGACACCCCGCTGGCGGAGGCGGCCATCGCAGGGGTCTCCATCGGGATGGCCGTGTACGGGCTGAAGCCCGTCTGCGAGATCCAGTTCTCCGGCTTCAGCTATCTCGCGATGGATCAGCTGGAATCTCATGCCGCCCGGCTGCGCTGGCGCTCCCGCGGACGCTACGGGGTCCAGATGGTGGTCCGCATGCCTTACGGGGGCGGCACTGAAGGCCTTTCCCTACTTCAACGCCAGCCTGGACCTGGACGACGAGTCGATCATCCTCAAGCGCTATTACCATATCGGCGTCGCCGTGGCCACCGAGCGCGGACTCCTGG
>JARRNE010000230.1:0-8147 GCA_037385305.1 Chromatiaceae bacterium
GTCTGCTTACGTTGTCGACGTGAGTCCAGTGGTTGAACATGGGTTGCCAACCTGCCCGAATGAGACGCGCCCTTGCTTCATCGTAAAGAAGGTTTGCGATCCTGGGACTCGGGATGTGAGTAGCGCTGGCTGCTTGGGGAAAGAACTCTGAATCAGGAATCGCGGAGAGCTCACGTGTGGTTTGCTCTTCCGCGGCAACCTTCCACTCCATCAGAACAGACGCCGTATACCTTCCAGAATCGGTATCGATGAGCTTGGCGCACGTCGGACAGAGCCAGATGCCGTTGTCACTGTTGGCCCTCTGCCGTTCGGACAATGAGGGGGCGTATCTTGGCCCCCCAGGAGCAGCAGTGATGTGCGCCGCCACGCCGAGATTGAGCACGTGAGAAGGTTCTGAGTGAGGCCCGCACGTCAGTGCTCGGCAAGAAGGATTCGAACAGCGAAACCCTACTCGGCGAGCGAGTAAGTCCTTTGTTAGTTGGGAAAAATTGTCACGGGCCATGCTTCGTAGACCGACTCCTAACGGCAATGGCGAGGGCGGCGGGCCGACCCAGGAGCTGGCGAAACTCTATCCGCCCAAGCGCCCACTGGCTAGCCCCGGAACCTAGCTTCGTCTGCGGTGGTTCAGGGTCCGCTCCTGGCCGTCAGCTGCCACGCTACCCACTCCGTCAACGTCGCCTAGAGCCTCTACGCGCGGCGCCGCCATCCAGCCCACCCGCCTGCTCGTCCCGGCCCGGCCACGCGGGCAGGTCCCCCACCGTCTCGCGTATCTCCCACCACCCCCAGGACCCCCGCTGCGGGCCCCTTCATGACCCGGGCGGCTGAGGGGAAGCGCGGCAGTGTTGGGCAGCACGCGGGAGGATTGCGGCACTCGGACAGGTTCGGGTGTCGTGCTGGCCCGGGTGCCCAGGCTGGGGCTGGTAGGCGTGGGTGGGCTTGGGATGGTGCCAGCCAAAATCAACGAGGCTCTAGTGCGGAAAATATCAAAAAGAACTCTAAAGCCGGGGACAGATCGAGGGGCGCGAGGAAAGCCGAGTTCAGGTATAACTCCCTGACCGGCTTTCTCTTATTGGCCCGATTGATGCCGATGCTTTCCTAGCATGCACCTTGCTGATGTCGCTTGCGGCACAATTGCTACTTCTTTTTCCGTGTGTTCCGGGTGTGGTCATTCTTGTACCCCACGGCTACAATCGCCTGGCCCCCGTCCGCTGCTAAGGAGTTCCAATGCTGGAGCTGATGCGGAACACGGCCAATCTCATCTCGGCGGGGAATGACTGGTTCTTGGCCCTTCCCGTGCTGTTGCAAGTCCTGGTGGGTGCGGGAGCGGCTGTCTTGCTCTGGGTGTTTTGGATCGTCGTGCGCGTGATCCTGGTAGCGTTTCGAGCAGCCTTCCGGGGGCTGTGAGCTTCAGAAGACAGACGATCCTTTCGGCCGGGAGATGGGTGAGATGAGATGCGGCGCCTCTGGCGAGCTTGGTGTTGCGCGATGACTGCGGCTCCGCCGCGGTCCGAGGGCGGGGCAAGATCCATCCTTGGAAATCGTTCGTCTTCCTTTTGCCGTCCCTAGTCCTCTTGCTCGGCAGGTCTCGGCGGTAGCGCGTGCTTGTCCCCTTTGCCATGGAGCGTGTCGCCCAACACCTGTCGAACGACCACGAAGAAGACGGGCACGAAGAGCACGCCGAGGAGGGTCGCGCCGACCATGCCGCCGATGACGCCGGTGCCGATGGCGTGCCGGCTATTGGCCCCCGCGCCGGTCGATACCGCCAGGGGCAGGACCCCGAAGACGAAGGCGATGGAGGTCATCAGGATGGGCCGGAACCGCAGTCGGCAGGCCTCGAGGGTGGAATCGAACAGGCTGCGTCCGGATTTGTGCAGCGTGTTGGCGAACTCGATGATCAGGATGGCGTTCTTGGCCGACAGCCCGATCACCGCAATCAGGCCCACCTTGAAGTAGACGTCGTCCTCCAGACCCCGCAGCCAGGTGAAGCTCAGTGCCCCAAGGACGCCGAGGGGCACCACCAGCATCACGGACGCCGGGATCGACCAGCTCTCATAGAGGGCCGCGAGCGCCAGGAAGACCACGAGCAGGGACAGTCCGAACAGGACGGGGGCCTGCTGGCCGGAGATGATCTCCTGGAAGGAGGCGCCGGACCACTCGTACCCGATGGTCTTGGGAAGGTCCTTCTGCACGATGTCCTCCATGGCGGCCATGGCCTGGCCTGAGCTGTGGCCAGGGGCGGCACTTCCGTTGATCTGTATCGCCTGGAAGCCGTTGTAGTGATGGATGGCCGGCGGCGCGATGATCCAGCTGGCGGTCACCACGCTGGAGAGGGGCACCATGCTGCCGCCCCCGGACGTGGCACTCGGGATATAGAAATGGGCGAGGTCCTCCGGGCGGCTGCGATAGGGGGCATCCGCCTGAAGCAGGACCTTGAGCACACGCCCCTGGTAGTTGAAGTCGTCGGCGTAGACGGGAGCCAGCATGAGCTGGATCGCGTCATAGATATCGGAGAGGGAGAGACCCATCGCCTGGGCCTGCAGCCTGTCCACGTGCAGGTGCGCCTGGGGGGCGTCCTCCAGCTGGTTCGGCCGCACGCCGACGAGCACCGGGTTCTTGCCTGCCGCCTGCAGGAGGATGTCGCTTGCCTCCAGGAGCTTCGCGTGCCCGACCCCGGCACGGTCTTCGAGGCGGAAGTCGAAGCCGCCGAAACGCCCCAGCCCGCGCACCGTGGGCATGTTGACCACGAAGATGCGGGCCCCCTGGATGGCCTGCAGTGCCATGTTCGCCTGCTGGATGACCGCGCCGATCTGCTCGCTGGGCTTGGTGCGCTCGGACCAGGACTTGAGGCGAAGGAATCCGAGGCCCACGTTCTCGCCCTGACCGACGAAGCTGAACCCGGCCACGTCCAGCACCTGCTCTACCGCCGGGTTCTTCTGCATGATGTTCTCCATCTGGCGCAGGACCTTGCCCGTTCGCTCCATGGTCGCCCCCGGCGGCAGCTGGACGATCACGAAGGCGTACCCCTGGTCCTCCTCGGGAAGGAAGCTGGTGGGGAGGCGGGCGAACAGAAAGCCGGCCAGCGCCACCATGACCGCGAACGCGGTCATCCAGCGCGGCGTGCGGCGAACGGCGCTGGCCACCTGGGCGAGATAGGTTCGCGTGACCCAGCCATAGCCCTTGTTGAATCCCCGGAAGAACCAGTTCGGCTCCCTGTGAACGGGCTTCAGCAGACTCGCGCACAGGGCGGGGGTGAAGCTCAAGGCCATGAGGGCGGAGATGGCCATGGAGATGGCGATGGTGAGCGAGAACTGGCGATAGATGGCACCCACGCTGCCGCCCACCAGGGCCATGGGGAGGAAGACCGCCGCCAGGACCAGCGTGATGGCGATGACTGCGCCGGTGATCTGGTCCATGGCCTTGCGGGCTGCCTCCTTGGGGGGCAGCCCCTCCTCGGTCATGATGCGCTCCACGTTCTCCACCACCACGATGGCGTCGTCCACCACGAGGCCGATTGCCAGCACCAGGGCGAACAGGCTCAGCACGTTGATGGAGAATCCCACCGCGTACATGCCGGCGAAGGCACTGGTCAGTGCGACGGGGACCACCAGGGTGGGTATCAGGGTGGCGCGCAGACTCTGCAGAAAGAGGAGGATGACCAGAAAGACCAGCACGACCGCCTCGAACAGGGTGAAGACCACCTCCTCGATCGAGATTCGGATGAACTGGGTGCTGTCGTAGGGAACGATCCAGCTCACCTCCGCCGGGAAGTAGCGTGCCAGCTCGTCCATCTTGGTCCGGATCTCCCTGGCCACCTGCAGGGCATTGGCCTCGGGCGAGAGCTGAATCGCGAAGCCTGCAATGGGCTCGCCGCCCAGGTGGACGTCATGGCCGTAGGACTCGGCACCGAGCGCGATGCGGGCGACGTCCCGCAACCGGACGTTGCTGCCGTCGGGATTGGTGCGCAGGATGATCGAGCCGAACTGCTCCGCCGAGGTGAAGCGGCTCGCGGCGCTCACCGATGCCGTGAGCCCCTGACCGGGAGGCGCGGGCTCGGCGCCGATGGCCCCCGCCGCCACCTGGACGTTCTGGGCCCGTACCGCTGCCAACGCCTGGGACGCGCTGAGGTGGTAGCCGTGCAGCTTGTCGGGGTCGAGCCAGATCCGCATGGCATAGCTCGCACCGAAGAGGTTGGCCCCGCCCACCCCGGGCAGGCGTTGGATGGGGTCGAGGACCTGGGCGGAGATCAGGTTGTTGAGGGCGTAGGTGTCATAGCTCGGGTCGGTGGACTTGAGCGCCACCACCATCAGGAAGTCGTTGTTCGCCTTCGCGACCGTGACCCCGTTCTGAACGACTTCCCCCGGCAGGCGAGGCTCCGCGACGCTCAGGCGATTCTGCACTTGCACGGCGGCGATGTCGGGGTCCGTCCCCGTGAGGAAGGTCAGCGTGATCTGTGCCGTCCCGTTGGAGCGGGAGGTGGAGTCGAAGTACAGCAGATTATCGATGCCCGTGAGCTGCTGCTCGATCACCGACGTGACCGTCTTCTCGACGACCTCCGCGCTGGCTCCGGGGTAGCTGGCTTTGATGCTCACCTGGGGCGGGGCGATCGGGGGGTAGGCGGACACCGGTAGATTGAAGATGGCGACCGTGCCGGCGAGGGTGATCAGGATGGCGACGACCCACGCGAAGATCGGCCGGTCGATAAAGAAACGGGGCATCGCGGGGCTCCCTCAGGGTGTTGCGGGCGTGCCGCCGGGTGCGGTCTCGAGGGTTGCCTTGGCCTGGGCCCCCGGTTGCACCTTCTGCAGTCCGGAGACGATCACCTGGTCGCCGTCCTTCAGGCGCCCCGTGACGATCCAATCCTTCCGAGTCATGTAGACCGTGTCGACCGGGCGCTTCTGAACCTTGCCGTCCTTGCCCACGACATAGACGTAGGCGCCCTTCTCGTCGCGCGCCCCATCGTGAGGTGCAGCTTGACGAACATCCCCGGCAGGAGCCGGTGGTCCGGGTTCGGCAGCACGGCCCGCAGGGCGACCGCCCCTGTGCTGGGATCGACCGAGAGGCCGGAGAAGTCCAGGGTGCCGCGATAGGGGTAAGTCCTCCCGTCCGGGAGCTGTATCTCTACCTTGGTGTCAGTCTTCGGGATGGGTGCCGACCGGTTCGGGGCCGCCGCCCCCTGCAGCTGCTCGAGCTGCAGCTCCGACAGGCTGAAGTTGACGTAGATCGGGTCCACCTGCTGGATCGTGGTCAGCAGCGTGGTCTCGCCCTGCCCCACCAGGGCACCTTCGTCCACCAGGTGCTCGCCGGCACGGCCCGCAATGGGGGCCGTTACCGTGGCGTAGCCCAGGTTGAGCTCGGCGCTCTCCACGTTGGCCTTGGCCTGCTGCACCACGGCCGCGGTTGTTCGCTCATTGGCTATCGCCGTATCCAGGTCCTGCTGGGACAGCAGATGCTTGGCGTGCAGCTCGGTATATCGCTTCGCGGTAAGGGCCGCGTTTGCCGCGTCGGCTTTCGCCTTGGCGAGGGCCGCCTTCTGGGCGTTTAGCGTCGCATCGAGCTGCGCGGGGTCGATCTGGAACAGTACCTGCCCCGCCTTGACGTCGGTACCATCCTTGTACACCTGTTTGAGGATGATGCCGGGTACCCGGGCGCGCACCTGGGCGGTCCGCACAGCGGCCAGGCGCCCCACCAGCTCGCGGGTCAGTGGCACCGCCTTCCCCTCGACCTTGATCACCGTCACTTGGGGGGGCGGCATGGGGCCCGCCGGCCTCTCTGGGGCGGCCTTGTCGCAGGCGGCAAGCAGCAGGACGGCGGCGGCCATTGCCGCCCAGCGCAGTACCGGGGCTGTCATTAACGAGACTCCTCAGGGTGGCGGTCTCGGCACCGGCCTCAACTCGATAGAACTGTGACTGCCTGCAGCCGGCGGGCAGCGCGATGCTGCTCTCTCCGGATGCCGGGGGTGGGAGGCTGCCGCCAGCAAGCTTCAGTCGTCGCAAACTCTCTATTTTAACCCGAACTCGGCGGTATGGCCCTTGAGAATGAGCCGAAGGCAGGGGATTCCACCAAGGCTCCACAAACGCGGATCAGAGGGGTGCGAAGAACGCCCTGAGCTTCACTTCCAGCTGCCGGATAACGGCTTCGCGAGTGAGGTACCCGATGACGGCCTCCCGAGTGATGGAGATTTCGGCGGCGACGACGGCGGCCTTTTCGATGATGGAGACGACGCGGGGGCCTGGCTCTAGCCGAGCTGTCCGCCTGGCCGGGGGACGCTGACGGCTTCAGCGTCTCCGGTGGGCGTCTGCCGTCCCACAGCGTCCCTCCCGGCGGCGGGAGCGTTTCCGGTCCATCCCGCCGTTTCACCCTCCTCGTCGGTGTTTTCCCCCAGGATCAGGCCCCTTAAGATCAGGGTCAGGATCAGGACGATGAAGAATGCGACCAGGACGTCGCTCAGGTAGTGTCCTCCGGAGGCGATCCGCGTCAGCCCCACCAGCACACCCCAAGCTGCCGCAAGTGCCACCCAATGTCTGCGCCGGCGGTCGGGCACGATCAGGGCGGCCGCGATCAGGTAAAAGGTCGCCCCTGCATGGCCCGAGCAGAAGGAATGACCGTGCTGATCGGAGATGACCCAGGCCGGGCTGAAGGTCTGAGCTCCTCCGAACTCGACCAGGCTCACTGGGCGGGCCCGGCCCCAGTGCTCCTTGAGTGCCCAGTTGATAATCAGCCCGGGCCCCAGCGCCAGGACCAGCAGCAGCACGGCAAGCTTCCTGCCTGAAACCCGAACCGGCAGCCGTTGGCTTCTCGCCAGGCGGCCGTAAGCCCACAGCGCGATCAGGGCGAGGGTGACCAGAGTGACCAGCACCTCGCTCGCATAGTAGATCAGGCGTTCATACCAGACGCCGTTGACCTCGAACCCTCCCCCCTGAATGTAGAACAGCCGGGAGAACCCGAGCTCGATCTGGGGAAAGACCACGAAGATGAGGGACGTGGCGACAAAGGCAAGCCAGATCCCGCGCGGCACGTACAAGAGCGTCCGATTCATGAGCGGCTCTCAGCTTCGGCCTGGCGCCCCGGTCAGAGGTAGCGCAGGTATAGATAAATGGTGGCCATGGCGATGCTGAGCAGCATCAGTGGGAAGCCGGCGAGCGTGAACCACAGGAAGCTGATGCGATGGCCAGCACGCTCGGACAGCCCGGCTACGATGAGGTTTGCGCTGGCACCGATCAGGGTCCCGTTGCCGCCGAGGCATGCACCCAGCGCAAGGGCCCACCACAAAGGCAAGAGCTGCTCGGACCCACCGAAGTTCGGGGCCATGGACTTGATCAAGGGGATCATGGTGGCAACGAAGGGGATGTTGTCCACCACGGCCGAGAGGCCTGCGGAGGCCCAGAGGACCGCCATGGCGGTAATCTGCAGGTCGCCGCGGGTCACGTGGAGGATCTCTTCGCCCAGCCAGTCGAGCACGCCGGCCGTCTCTATGCCGTGAACGACGACGAAGAGCCCCACGAAGAAGAAGATGGTTACCCATTCCACCTCGGCAAAGGCGGTATGGACATTCTTGCTCTGATCCTCGGCCTTGTGTCCGAGGTTGGTGAGGAGGAGCAGCGCCGCGGCCCCGAAGAGGGCGATGGTCGCGGGCTCGATGTGCAGCAGGTGGGAGAGGACGAATCCGACCATCACCAGGCCCAGGACGGAAAGCGACCGCTTCAGCAGCACCTGGTCGGTGATCGCCTGGCGCTCGTCGAACTGCATGATGCGCCTTCGCGCCTCCGGGGTGGCGCGCAGGCGCCGCCCCCAGATTATGTACACCGCCCCCAGGGTGACAAGCTGGATGAGGGGGACGATCGGGGTCAGGTGCCAAAGAAAATCGATGAAGGTGAGCTTGGTCGCGGAGCCGATCATGATGTTGGGGGGATCCCCGATCAGGGTCGCGGTGCCCCCGATATTGGACGACAGGACTTCGGTGACCAGATAAGGGTAAGGGTCGACCCCCAACTCTTCTGTGATGAGCAGGGTCACCGGCACAATCAGGAGCACGGTGGTGATGTTGTCCAGCAGGGCGGAGAAGGTCGCGGTGACTACCGCGAGCATCACCAGTATTCCCCATGGGTCGGCGTCCACCTTTTTGGCCGACCAGATGGCCACGTACTGGA
>JARRNE010000231.1:0-8656 GCA_037385305.1 Chromatiaceae bacterium
CATGGCCGCAGCGAGCAGCCCGAGGGTGGCCGAGCCGAGGTCGCCGAGAAAGATCCGGGCGGGGGGAAAATTGCTCAGGAGAAATCCGCCGGCGGCGGCCGCGATTGCGGCGTTGCCCAGTGCAAAGGCCGCATCCCCTCCACCTGCCCCAAGCACGGCGAGGGCGCCGAACCCGAAGACGGCCATTCCCGCCGCGAAACCGTCCATGCCGTCCAGGAAGTTGTAGAGGTTGATCATCCACACGACGAACAGGACCGTGAGGGGCAGCGCCAGGGCGTCCGGCAGCTGCCAAGCGAGACCCGGAAGCTCCAGCAGGGACCAATCCACGCCTCCCGAGAACAGGACCAGGGCAGCCGCCAAATGTGCGATCAGGCGGTAGCGCGTTGGCACGCCGCCCCGGTCGTCGAGGAAAGAGACGACTGCCACCACCGTGGCGGCCACTGCCAGCCATGCCCAACCGGAGATCACGGGCATGCCTGCCACGAGAGCGACGCCCGCCGCCGCAGTCAGCCCGCCCCACAGGGCGATGCCCCCGGTGCGTGGCACGGGGGTACGATGCAGGGAGCGCTCGTTGGGCAGATCCAGCATGCGGACAGCCAGGGCCGGGGTACGCCATAGCCGGCGCGCGAACCACCCGCTGGCTGCAAACGCGGCAGCTCCCGGCAGCAGGACCGCCCAAGAGAACGGGCTCATGGGCTTGGCGACGGGACCGACACGGTCCGTCGGCCGATCAACCGCCCTTCGGCTTGTGGATGATGTTGAGACCCTTGAGAACATTCAGGGCCTCGCTGAGCTGGTAGTCCTCCACGGCCAGCGGCCTCTTCGGTCCGGACGCCTCCGACTTGCCGGCGTCGCCACCCTTGTCCGCATCGCCGGTCGCACCCGGCTTCGGCTGGGCCTTTCCGGTCTGCGCCGGGGTAGCGACCTCGTCCAGGTGGCGCACCAGGTCCGCCTCCTTGAGCCGCTCGACGTCCGTCGGCTGCGCCGCGGTGACCCGGACGGCCGGCAGAACGATGTCCGGTACTATGCCCTCGGCCTGGATAGATCGCCCGGAGGGCGTGTAGTAACGGGCCGTGGTGAGCTTGAGGGCCGTCTTGTCGTCGATGGGGACGATGGTCTGCACGGAGCCCTTCCCGAAGGTTTGCGTCCCCATGATGATTGCGCGCTTCTGGTCCTGCAGGGCGCCGGCGACGATCTCCGAGGCGGACGCGGAGCCCCCGTTGACCAGAACGACCAACGGGGCGCCTTTCAGAACGTCGTCCGGCCCCGCCTTGAACTGCAGATCCGAATCCTCGACCCGTCCCTTCGTGTAGACGATCAGGCCGCCGGTGAGGAAGGCGTCGCTCACACCGACCGCGCTGTTGAGGACGCCCCCGGGATCGTTGCGCAGATCAAGCACGAGGCCCTCGAGGGAGCCGCCATTCTGCCTCTTGAGGTCGGCGACCGCCTTCAGCAGGTCTTCCGTGGTGCGGGACTGGAAGTGGGAGATGCGCACATAGCCGTAGGCCGGGTCCAGGGTACGGCTCTTCACGCTGGCCACGTGGATGATCTCACGGGACAGCTGGATGTTCATCGGGTGGTCTCCCCCCTCCCGCATCAGGGTCAGGGTGATCTTGGTGCCCGGCTTGCCCCGCATGAGGTTTACCGCGTCATTCAGGCTCATGCCCTTGACCGGCTTCTCGTCGATGCGAACGATCAAGTCGCCAGCCTTGAGCCCCGCCCGCTGCGCCGGGGTGTCGTCGATTGGGGCGATGACCTTGACGAAGCCGTCCTCCATGCCGACCTCGATCCCGAGCCCCCCGAACTCGCCACTGGTCCCGACCTGAAGGTCACGATAGGCGTCCTGGTTGAGGTAAGCCGAGTGGGGATCCAGACCGGCGAGCATGCCGCGGATTGCGCTCTCGATCAGCGCCTCGTCGTCCACCGGCTCGACGTAGTCGGTCTTGATCCGCCCGAGGACTTCCGCAAAGATCCGCAGCTCCTTCAGAGGGAGCTCGGCACCCGAGGCGTTGCTTTCGGCGCAGACCCCGCCGACCCAAGCCCCTGCGATGCCGATGGAGATGGCGATGGTCAAGGCGAGCGCAAGGGGGGAGCGATTGTTCATGTCCAGCTCACTGCAAGATGAAAAGTCAAGGGGCGTGCCCCAGTCCGGATGCCTGCGGCTCGGCACCACTTCTCCGGGTTCACCGGTCGGCCGTGATACCGAATGGCAAAGTAAAGCCCCGGGGAGCGCTCGCCGCCGCTGCTGCCGGCCAAAGCGATGACATCTCCCGCGGCGACCCATTCCCCGCGTTCTTTCAATAGGGCCTGGTTGTGTCCGTACAGGCTCATGTACCCGTCGTCATGCTCGATGATGAGCAGCAGGCCAAAACCCCGCAGCCAATCCGCGTAGACCACGCGGCCGGCATAAATGGCCCTGACCTTTTCCCCCTCCGGCGCCGCGATCAACACGCCGTCCCAGCGCTGACCGTCCAGCTTGCGCTGTCCGAAGCGGTGAACGAGGTGCCCTCTCGCGAGGGGCCAGGTGAGCTGGCCCTTGCGGTCGGTGATGGGCTCTTCCTCGAGGCTCGCCTCCGGCAGTGCCTGGGCCCGACGTTGCAGCTGCTCGATGACCTGTCGCAGACCTTGCGCGTCTGCCTTTAGGCCCGCAAAACGCCCTTCCTCGCCGGCAATCGTCTTGTCGAGTCTCGCGAGCAGCGCTTCGCGCTCGCCGCGAGCCACCGTCAGGCGCCGCCGGGTCTCCTCCTGATGAGCCGCCAGGGCAGACAGGCGGGCGGCCTCCTGCGCCGATTCGCGCTCTAGCCGCACCAGCTGCCGGGCGCGGGTGTTGATCTCGTTGATGCGGCTCACCCGATACCGGTTCAGGTAGCTGTAATAGCCCATGACGCGACTCACCTTGGTCGCATCGTTCTGACTCAGCAAGAGCTGTATCCGGTCGCTGCGACCGACGATGTAGGCAGAGCGAAGCAGGCGTCCCAGTACCTCCTGCTCGCCCGCCAGGGCCTGCCGTTCTCGGGCGAGGCGCGTCTGCAGGTCCGCGACGGCCCGCCGCTGCTCGGCCACCATCGCCCCGAGCTGGCGTCCCGCGACGGCGAGATCGGCGATGTCCCGGTCGAGCCGCTCGAGGTTCGCCTGCAGGGTATCGCGATCACCACGTTTGGCCGCAAGGTCTTTCTGCAGGCCCTGCATCTGCTGCTCCACCTCCGTAAGGGCCTTCTGGCGCGCCTCGATGTCTTCGTCGGGCGCTCCCCGCGCGGAGGTAAAGGCAAACAGAACGACGACGGTGGCGCCGATGACCCTAGACAGGGGTTTCATGAGACTGGGCAGCGGGCCGGGAAAACGAGCGATATCAATGTGGCACAGGGCACCCTCGTCCATCAAGGCCGTGATAGCGGTAACAGGATTCCTCACGGCACCGAACGCGATGCGCTCGAGCCGCTTCGCATAACGGCGCAAAAAGCTTATTATTCTATGGTGAAGCTTTAATGAGACGAAATCCATGGTCGGAAACCTGATCCGCCCGGCTCGCTCGCCCATTGCGAATGCCCACGATGCGGTCGCGCCGGACCTCGCGGTCTTTCTGGACGACGGCGACATCGAGCGTGCCTCGCGCTCCTTGAAGGCTATGTCCCATCCGCTGCGGCTGAAGATCTTGTGCACCTTAGGTGATCAAGAGGTGAGCGTACAGGCGATCGTCGATTACGTCGGCACCTCCCAGAGCAACATATCCCAGCACCTGGCGATTCTTCGGGACAAGGGCATACTTGCCTCGCGCAAGGACGCAAACCGGGTCTACTACCGCGTCGGCGACGCGCGCACCCTGCAGCTGATCCGCATGATGCGGGAAGTGTTCTGTCACCACGGGCGCTGAGCCGCGCAACAGGCATCCACCTGCTTCGCGGGTCAAGCTGAGAGTCCCGCTGCGGCTCGCCCGCCATCGCCCCCGCCTGTTTGAACGTCTAATGCAACAGTGCGGAGAGTCCGAGAGCGTTTCTGGCCCGATGACTTCTGCCGGTGTGCACCGGCTGGGGGCAGTGGGGGCCGACCGAGGTAAGGATGAACAGCGTCCCCCGTCAAGGATGACGGGGTCGGCGCACGGCTCTATACTGCCGCCTCTCTTGGCACCGGCCACCCCAGCCGGTGTGCATCTCAGCGAAAGTCGTCGGCACATGCAGGCACAGCAACTATTAGAGTTCGTCTTCCACCATTGGATCCTCTTCCTTGCCCTGATCGTAATCCTTTCCCTGCTGGCCTATAACCTGACCGCAGGGGCGAAGGGCTCGGTCGAGCCCGTCGCAGCCACGGAGCTGATCAACAGGCGAGAGGCTGTGGTCGTGGATGTTCGCCCGGCGGCGGACTTTGCCCAGGGCCATATCATCAACGCGATAAACATGCCCATGAACGGCTTCAAGAATCAGACGGCCACTCTGAAAAAGCATCGAGACAAGCCAATCATAGTGGCCTGCCGCTCCGGCTCCCAGTCGTCCACGGCTTGCAGGCAGCTGCGGCAGGCGGGTTTCCCGGAGGTCTATAACCTCCGTGGCGGTGTGATGGCATGGCAGAGCGCGAATTTGCCGTTGACGCGCAAGAAGCGCTGAGCGCGGCGCACTCGGAGTCTCGGAGTGAGGTTCCCACGGCAGACAGGACCTAAAGCATCATGAGTGACAATCAACAGCCTACCGGCGAGCGGCAGCTCGCCCTGCAGCGCATCTATCTCAAGGATGCCTCGTTCGAATCGCCCAACACGCCGGACGCCTTCCGGCAGCAGGGAGAGCCGCAGCACGAGCTGAATCTCAATACGAAGATCAACAGGCTCGGGGATGACGCCTACGAAGTGGTCCTTGCCGTTACCGTTACCACCAAGCTGGGGGATCAGACGGCCTTCATCGTGGAGGTCCAGCAAGCGGGTATCTTCGGGATCCGCGGCTTCCGATGTCGAAGCGCGCGCAGACCCAAGGAGGGCCTGCCACCCATTGAGGATGGAATCCGGCACACAGATTGCCGTCCTGGGCGCCGGATCCTGGGGCACCGCGCTCGCGGTTCTCCTGTGCCGCAACGGAAGCGGGGTGCGACTGTGGGGGCACCTTCGGGAGCACATGGAGGCGCTGCGACATGACCGTGAAAATCGGCAGTTTCTGCCTGGCGTCGCCCTCCCCGATGGGCTCCGGCCAGTGGACACCATCGAGGAGGCGGTGGATGGCGTCCAGGATCTGCTGATCGCCGTTCCGAGCCATGCCTTCGCCTCGGTGCTGCGGTCCCTCCCGTTCGCGCTGGCGGCGGGGGTCGGCGTCGCCTGGGCCACAAAAGGCTTTGAGCCGGGGAGTGACCGCCTGCTCAGCGAGGTGGCAGCGGAGGTGCTGGCTGAGCGGGAGCTCGCGGCAATCTCCGGTCCGAGCTTCGCGCGGGAGGTCGCCCAGGGCCTGCCGACCGCGGTGACCGTGGCATCCAACGAGGCGGAGTATGCCAGGCGGGTGGCAGGCTACCTCCACAGCGATCGCTTCCGCGCCTACACGAGCGACGATCTGATTGGCGTCCAGGTGGGGGGTGCGGCGAAGAACGTCCTCGCCATTGCCACCGGCATCGCCGACGGTCTCGGGTTCGGCGCTAACACGCGGGCGGCCCTGATCACCCGCGGGCTGGCGGAGCTGATCAGGTTCGGTACCGCCCTGGGGGGGAGACAGGAAACCTTCATGGGGCTTGCCGGACTTGGTGACTTGGTCCTGACCTGCACGGACAATCAGTCCCGCAATCGCCGCATGGGCCTCGCGCTTGCGAAAGGACTCAGCGTGGAGGCGGCCAAAGCGGAGATCGGTCAGGAGGTGGAAGGCGTGATATCCGCCCGATCGGTGCATTCGTTCGCCGCCCGCCTCAGCGTGGAAATGCCGATCAGCGAGCAGGTCCACGGCGTGCTGTATGGAGGGGTAACACCGGCTGAGGCGACCCGGAGCCTGCTGGAGCGCAGCAGCAAGGCAGAGTTCTACTGAGGCCTCCGGGTTCCTCAACCGAGTCCGCCTGGAATTTTTCCCCGGGTTACTCGGTCGCAGCGTATAGCCGCGTGATCTTGCCCGTGTTCGCGGGGATCTCGGGCTGATAGGGTACGACATCGAATATGGTAACGAGCATGCCGCCAGACCCGCGCTTGAAGCTCGATTTCTGCGGGCTGGGGCTCGAAACGCCTCTCGTCCTGCTGTCTGGTTGCGTGGGTTTCGGCGAGGAGTATACCCGGGTCAAGGGCTTCTCCAACCGCGACGCGGGTGCCGTCTGCCTGAAGGGCACGACCCTGAGCCCGCGGCTCGGGAATCCGGCGCACCGGGTGTGGGAGACGCCCTCGGGGATGCTCAACGCCATTGGCCTCCAAAACCCGGGGGTGGAGAAGGTCGTGGCGGAGATCCTGCCTCGGCTCGACTTCTCCGAGACCCGGTTCTTCGCAAACGTCTCGGGCTCGACCGTCGAAGAGTACTACGAGGTGACGCGTCGGTTCGACGACTCTCCCATCGACGCCGTGGAGATCAACATCTCGTGTCCGAACGTCAAGGAAGGGGGCGTGGCGTTCGGGAACGACGCGGCGATGTCCGCCCGGGTGATCGCGGCCTGCCGCCGTGCGACCCGAAAACCGATCATCACCAAGCTGTCACCGAATCAAACCGATATCGCCGCCAATGCGCAGGCATGCCTTGACGCGGGCTCCGACGCCTTCTCCGTCATCAATACGCTGATGGGCATGGCCATCGACAGCGAGAGCCGCGCGCCGATCATTGGGAACAACCAAGGGGGGGTATCCGGCCCGGCGATCAAGCCGATCGCCTTGCTCAAAGTCCACCAGGTGCATCAGGTCTGCCGGGCCCACAGCGTTCCAATCATCGGGCAGGGCGGCGTTGCGAGCGCTGCGGACGCGCTGGAATTTCTGATCGCCGGGGCGACCGCCGTTGGCATCGGCACCGCCCTTTTCTACGACCCCCTGATTCTTCCCAAAGTCAATCGGGGAATCTGCGACTACTTGGATCGGCATCAGCTCAGCACTGTCGCCCAACTGACGGGTAGCCTTCGGGTGCACGGGCAGGAGAGCTGGGGATACTGAGGACCTGGTAGGCGCCGCACCTGCGGGCGGGTTGACCAGATTTCGCGCTTGCGTGCTATATTAAGAATTCGGCATACACTTAACCGGGCCGCCGGATTACGATGAAAGTCGCGCGTAGCGCGCTCCCTGTCCCCTCGCCCACTGGGAGAGGGACGGGGTGAGGGAAACGGTCATGGCGGCAGCGACTTACATACTCTGGGTTGGTGCTGACGCCATGGCCGTTAGCCAAACAGAAGCCGTTGGGAGAGATCCATGAGTGACATCGACGTTTTGAAGAAAGAGAAGCACGACTTGATCGAGAAGATGCTGGTCATGCAGAAGCAGTTCATCGAGAACGAGCACCAGCAGGGCATCTCGGGCAAGGACTACTGGGCTCCAAAGGAGGGTCTGCTCGTCGACTATCGTCAGCAGTATATGGACATGGCCAACCGGGTGGTGTACATCGCGCACGAGATCATCGGGTCCGCACGCAACTGAGAAGCCCGCGCGGCGTCCCTCGAAGGGACGCGGCGAATGCAGAGGGCCCGCACCAGGGTGCGGGCTTTTTTGTCCCTGACCATTCGAGGCAGGAAAGGCACCGCGTTCCTCGGCCGGCTCCACGACGATTACCGCGGCGTGCGGCCGGGGCGGACACGCCATAGCCTCGCTGTGGGATGAACCCTTTGCGACACGGTAACATCAGCGATTCCCGCGGGGGAGGGGGCATGCCTCGTGACGCTGGGGACATAGGGCACAGCTGGGACGTGCAGCCCAGGCAAGCCAGGGAGATTCAGGACGGGCTTCGCTGTCACGTGGTCATGAGGGATGAGCTTGCCCCCGTGCGCACCGTTGCCGGGGTCGACGTCGGATTCGAGGAACAAGGCCGGATCACCCGGGCAGCCATCGCCGTGCTGCGATTCCCCTCTCTGGAGCCCCTGGAAGAGGCTGTCGCCAAGCGCCCGACCTGCTTTCCTTATGTCCCTGGCCTGCTCTCGTTTCGAGAGATTCCTGCGGTGCTGGACGCCCTTGCGGACCTGAGCATCAGGCCGGATCTGATACTTTGCGACGGGCAAGGATACGCCCACCCGCGCCGCTTCGGTCTCGCCTGTCATCTCGGGGTGGTGACCGACTTGCCCTCCATCGGAGTGGCCAAGTCGCGCTTGGTCGGCGAGTGCGAAGGGCTCGGCATCGAGAAGGGATCACGGGCGCCGCTCCGGCATGAAGGAGAGGTCGTAGGCGTCGTCCTGCGAACGCGAGGCGGAGTCCGCCCGCTCTACGTCTCCATCGGTCACCGGGTATCCTTGGACACGGCGGTGGATTATGTCCTCGCGTGCACAACGCGTTACCGACTGCCGGAAACCACCCGCCGCGCCCACCGACTCGCCTCCGAGATGAAGCCGGCTCTTTCGGCGAGCACCGATTGATTCGCAAGCGCGCCGGTGATGGCGCGCGGGCTGCGAGTGCCCCCGTTCTCTACTTCGGTGACCGGAGATGCTCGATGTACTTGGGGACGCCGTCCATCTCCAGCCGAATGGTCTCGCCGTTCACCACGAGGGTGCCGTACGTTCCCTGGAAGCGCAGGGCGCATCGCGTCCGGCC
>JARRNE010000232.1:0-8367 GCA_037385305.1 Chromatiaceae bacterium
TGATCCTGGTGCTGATCTTCCAGCGTCGGATCGTCGCGGGCCTGACCTCCGGAGCAGTGAAGGGATAACCCATGGCTGAAATCAGCATGCGCAACATCGTCAAGCGGTACGGCGACGGCCACCCGGCGGTCAACGACGTCAGTCTCGACGTCGCCGACGGTGAGTTCATGATCTTGGTCGGCCCGTCCGGATGCGGCAAGTCGACACTGCTGCGGATGATCGTCGGCCTGGAGGACATCTCCTCGGGCGACATGATCATCGGCGGCAAGCGCGTCAACGACAAGGCGCCGCGCGACCGCAACCTGGCGATGGTGTTCCAGAACTACGCGCTGTACCCGCACCTGACGGTGTTCGAGAACATCGCGTTTCCGCTGCGCCTGCATGGCGGCCTCTCCGACGACGAGATCCGGGAGAAGGTCACCAACGTGGCCAAGACACTCAAACTGCTGCAGGAACACCTCGAGCGCAAGCCCGCGAATCTGTCGGGGGGAGAACGTCAGCGGGTGGCGATGGCCCGGGCGATCGTGCGCGATGCCGACGCGTTCCTCTTCGACGAACCGTTGAGCAACCTCGACGCCAAACTGCGCGGGCAGATGCGCACCGAGATCCTACGACTGCAGCGCCGTCTCGGTGTCACCACCGTGTACGTCACCCACGACCAGACCGAGGCGATGACGCTGGGCGACCGGGTTGCGGTGCTGAAAAAGGGTGTGCTGCAACAGGTCGCGAGCCCACGCGAACTCTACGACCAGCCGGTCAACCTGTTCGTGGCCGGTTTCATCGGTTCACCGCCGATGAATTTCGTGCCCGCCGCGGTCCGCAACGGCCAGCTCGAACCGCCGTTCGTGTCCATTCCGATACGACCGGAATGGCAGTCGGTCACCGAGCCTGGCAACGTCTACATCGCCGGGATCCGCCCGGGTAGTTTCGAGGACGCCGCCCTGCTCGACACGGACAAAGCGGAGCGCGGTGTCACGTGCGAGGTCAGCATCGACGTCACCGAGTGGCTGGGCAACGAGCAGTACGCGTTCGTGCCCTACGACGCGCCCAACGAGATCACCGCCCAGCTAGAGCAGCTGGCCACCGACCTCGACAGCGAGCAATTGCGCACCCAGATCTGCGTGGAACTCGATCCGATGAGTCAGGTCCGGCCCGGCGACACCGCGACGTTGTGGCTGGACACATCCCGAATTCACCTTTTCGACCCCAAGACCGGCGACAACCTCACCCGGACAACAGGATCCGAGCAGCGCGAGCCGGTCACCACCAGCTGACGAGAGCGCTAAAAACCGGGCGCACGAGGCTCAGCAGGGGTGGGCCCGGCAGGTGCCCGCCCTCCGCCTTCCGGGACTCGTGCGCCCGGTTTTTAGTGCTCTCTCGGGATCAGTGGCCTGACGAAGCTTTGCTCGACCACGGCGGTCCTTCTTCAGAGCGACCGGCCATCGCAGTGCTCGACAGGAATGGCCGCGTAATCCACGCCCTCCAGGCAGCGGACGTTGATCGCGGCCATGCGCGTGCCGTCTGGCATGCTGGCCTCGCCATAAGGATGGATGCCGCATTCCGGGCAGAAGCGATGCTGGATGGTCCTCTCCCCGAACAGGTAGGCACGGCTGTCTTCCTCGGGAGTGAGTAGGTGCAGCTTCTCGCGCGGCACGAACCAGAGCAGCGCCCCCTTGCGCGAGCACATCGAGCAGTTGCAATCCGTGACCTTGTCGATCTCGCCTTCCACTTCGAAGGCGACCTTGCCGCAGTGGCAGCTTCCTCTGTAAGGCATGGCGACTCCGTGGCCCCCTGTGCGATTGCATGGGATGCGGGCCAGCTTCCATCCGACAGAACAAGGCGCGCATTCGCGCGCCTCCACCGTGGCGAAGCGTACCGCCGGACAGCAGCTGGCGATAGGGTTGTACCGGCACGGCGGCCATCTTCGTGGTCGAGTGGAACGCTACCTGTAGCGACCAGGGCCGACCCAGATTATTTGCAAACGGCTCTCGGGCTGCGGCAGGACTGGCGCGCAGCCGATCTGCATACCCCATCCGACGGTCGTCCCGGTTCGTCTTACCCGTTCGAAGTTGGGAAACCCGGACCTTGATTTCTGCAACCGGTTTTTCGGACCGAAAAATCGAGGCTTCAGACAGTTTCAGGGCAATGGAGGGGTGGTCCGGAAAAACGGTCGTTTTATCGGCCCGACGGTGGGGAGAATCGCCTGCCGGGAACTGTTGGCGCTCCAATCGTCGCCTGGCTGTACGCCAAATGCTGCCGTTTCCTGGCGAAGAACCGAGCGGCAGCTTTATTCGGTTAGCGGACCTTCGCTTTGGCAGTCGTGACTGTCCGTTCCCGACCCATAGCGGCCGCCCACAGCTGAAGCGTGAGCGGCAGGTCCGGGTCACATTGGGGACAGCAGTCTTCCCGCGCTCGTCCGTGCTGCGGTGACCTGCCGGTTCAAGCGCCGCAGCGACCTCCAACAGCCAGATCACAACCTCGACGCGGTGATCCATACAAGTGAGGAGTGACCGCTCCGCCATCCAAATACGGTCATCGTTCAGAGCCGCGACCAGGTGTCCGGCGATCTCGGCGCTTAATCTGCGCGGCGCCCGGTCGCGGCGGCCAACGCCCACTGCTATCGCCACTGCCTGATCGATGCCGTAGCCGAGCAGCAGATTGACGAACGCTGTCCGATCGGCTTGCCGGATTCCGGAAGACCGGCTTTTGGTGTAAGATAAGAAAAGTCTGATCAACGCATACTTTCCCGGGGCCAGGATGGGCTGCCATCTGCCACGGCTGGCGGGTGTTGAAGATGGCAGCGAGGCGGAAAGCGTGTCTTTGCTTTTCATCGCTCTGGCACTTCAGAGACGAGTTGGTTAGAGCTTTCTTAACAGGCAACGATGTGGCGTGCAGAGGTAGTGAGCATGGATCTGGTGAAGCTGGGAAAGAAGGGCCAAGTGACCATTCCGCGTGCCATCCTGCGGTCGGTCGGCCTCAGCGGGGAGGCTCCGCTGCTGGTAGAGACTACCCCCGAGGGGGCGATCTTGCTGAAGCCGGCGGCGGTCTACCCAGTCGAGATCTATTCCGAGCAGCGTGTCGCCGAATTCGAACGCGAGAACGCGGTGCCAGAAGACCTCCAGGCGAAGGTTCGCTCATCGCTGGGTCGGGACGATTGAGGTGCGCTTGTTCCTCGACGCGAACATCCTGTTCAGTGCGGCTTACCGGGACGGCAGCCCTGCGCTGCTGCTCTTCGAGTTGGCTTCAGCGGACCGCTGTATCGTGTTGACCTCGGCGTTCGCGTGGGACGAGGCTCGGCGGAACATCGCCCTCAAGTGTCCGCACCGCACGACGATACTGGATGCCCTGCGGGGACAACTGGAATACACGCCGGTGCCAGATGCCTCGGCAATAGCGGACGCCGCGAAGCAAGGAGTGCCGGACAAGGATGCACCGATCCTTGCCGCAGCTTGTGTCGCGGAAGTGGACATCCTGGTCACCGGAGACCGCACCCATTTCGGCCACCTCTACGGAAAGACGGTCGGTGGCCTGCGGGTGCTCACGTTGAAGGATACCTTGGCGCGCTTGCTCGAAGAGGTTGAGTAACCTGTTAGCGGAACTGCGGCAGCGCCATCTTCACCAACAATGCCGCCGGGTTCAGGAGCCGCTCAGGGCGCCTGTCGTGGACGGCAGCTTCTGGGACTCAGCGGGGGCTCTCTGCTACAAACCCAACATCACTGCGATCGAAAGCGCCGGCTTGAGTGGCCCATAGAGCCGCTTCGCCCGCCCCACAGCAAAAGCCCAGCGTCCGCTGTGTGCGTCTGACCTGCCGCTGGAGCTTCACGGCTCGGCGGCAGGTTTTGGCTGACTGCGGACGTTCGCGGTGGCGACTTTCCATACATCTCTTTATGGCACACGACGTTCACCTCAGTAGGAAAGGCGAGTTTGTCTTCTGCGACGACCTGCCTCTAAAGGAGCGTTGGAGCGCCGAGACCCGGGCGCGCTTGACCGCCTCCAGGAGCCAAGAGGAATATGCCCCTTATGGCACGGACCCCTGCGAACCCGATCGCGATCGAGCACGAGACCTTCGGAGAGCCGACCGCACCTCCAGTGCTACTCATCATGGGACTGGGTGGCCAACTCATCCATTGGGATGAGGCTTTCTGCAGGTTGGTCGCAGAGCGCGGGCGCTATGTGATTCGCTTCGACAATCGCGATGTCGGGCTCTCGACGAAGCTCGACGACCTGCCTGCCCCAGATACACGACAGGCCGTCCTTGCACGGCTTGAGGGACGATCGCTTTCCGCCCCTTATACCCTGGACGACATGGCGGATGATGCCGTCAGACTGCTGGACTGGTTGGGGATTGGCAAGGCACATGTCGTGGGCACCTCGATGGGTGGAATGATCGCCCAATGCATGGCGATTCGCCATCCGACGCGCTTGCTCTCGCTCACCTCGATCATGGCTGATGCGGGGGAGCCAGGCGTTCCCAGCCCGGATGCCATGATTGCCTTCGAGCCGCCCGCCACTGAGCGCGAAACCTACGTTACGCAGATTTTGAAAACCTTACGCGGCTTGTGTGGCCCGCGCTTTCCGCTCGAAGAGCCGGGTGCACGCCAAGTGGCACTTAGTGCATTTACGCGAGGTGTCCACCCTGCGGGGTTCGCGCGTCAACTCGCGGCAATCATGGTCTCCGGAAGTCGTAAGGAAGCGCTGCGCTCTGTGCCTGTCCCAACGCTGGTTATCCACGGCGATGCCGATCCTTTGGTGCCGCTTGCCGGAGGAGTCGAGACCGCGCAGGCAATCCCCAATGCCAAGCTCCACATCATCCAAGGCATGGGCCATGAGCTTCCACCTGGAGCATGGCCGGACATTATCGAGGCAATTGGTAGGCACACCGAGGGGACTGTCTGAAACGTGCGCGCATACCCTCCCGATCCACCTTTGTTCAGGTCGTTGCGGGCTCGCCGGATGAGCCACCGTAGCGCCTAAGCTGCCCAGTATGGACGAGCACGCGCTGCATCACGCCTGGGTCAATCCTGATAAAGCCCGCTACTATCAGGTCCACCTGGACCGGGACCTGTTCGGTGACTGGACCCTGCGCAAGGTGTGGGGCGGCACCGGATCACGCCGCGGTCGCATGCACAGCACCGGGGTTACCTCCTACGCGGATGGCATCGCGCAGGTCCGCGCAATTTCCAAGCGCCGCACCCGGCGCGGCTACCTCAGCGTTCCAGTATGGCCCAACAAGAGCGAAGCTACTATGAGGTGCCATATAAGGCATGGCTAATCCTTTGGGCCCCAAGAAGCCTTCGATGCCACCTTTCGTAATGGGAGACGATGCAGGCGGACGGCACGTTCAGTTACCGTTACCATCGCGCCGCGTTCGATCTGGTCTCCGATCTGTGCCAGGACCTGGCTGACCAATGCGGCAACGTCACTACCGCCGAGGCCTTCGCGCCGGATGCGGATCACCGACGGAGCGCTCGCGCCGCTAATCGCCAGCAGTCGGTGGAAGTCTGAATCCAGAGTCACGATGATGCGGCCTTGATCACGGGCCAATACCGTGATTTCGGCATCGCTTGCGCGGCTGTACCCAACGTCAGCCACGTGGCAGACATCAAAACCGCGCTCCTCGAGGTGGCGAACGGTACTGCGTGGCAGACCTTGGTCCAGCAGCAGTCGGTTCACGCGGCGCCCAGGGTGATGATCTGGTCATCGAGGCTCTCTGCGGCGTACTCCAGCGCTTGGCGGATATCATCGTCTTCGAGCTCAGGGTACTCCTGCTTCAGCTCGCCGCGATCTGGATAGCGTGCGGCAGCCTCAACGACGCGCCGCACGGTTAGGCGCATCCCGCGGATACAGGGCTGGCCGTTCATCTGCTCAGGATCAATGGTGATGCGATCAAATGGTGTGTTCATGGTGCCTCGGTCGCCACTCGTTTCTCTGTCAGCTGGTCGTGGGTCCGGTGGCCACGACCGCGATGCGTTTCTTGCCTTGCAGGCGATCAAGCCAATGCAGGGCACTCTTGCCCCTGCCCCAGGTCGTGAGTCGGACAGTTCCATCGGGACGGACTGTCGCTTCGGTCTTCAGACTTCGTCCGCGCAAATAGTCGATGTGTATGCTGAGACCGTTGTGACTGAACGAGAGTGCATCCAGGAAGTCGGCCGCCGTCAGGACATCGTGCGCCTCGAAGTCCAGCTCCGACATGCCGCGGGGACGTGCATCGTGGAAGGACAGCGCCGCAAGCGCGAACAGAAAGCCGAACGCCCCCCATTCGACGATCTCTGCGGGCTCGACGTCTTGCTCGTCGTCCTCAACTAACAGGTCTACGCGCACGAAGAGGTTCTCCCGGTCGGGCGCAACCTCGGTGTGGGTGTCGAGGATTCGAAACGGCACCAGGGTTCCGGTATCGAACAACCGTTGTTCGGCGGATTGCAGATCGTCTTCAGTGCCCATGCGATTCAGTGCCAGAGGTTCTCGAAGCGCTTCGCGGCCGTGCGCGTGTAGATGGCCGTGTGCTTTGGGTCGCGGTGCCCGAGGTAGTCCTGGATCGTGCGCAGATCATGCCCCTTGTTGGCCAGCGCGTAACCGCAAGCGTGGCGCAGCATGTGTGGATGGACCCGGCCAAGTCCTGCACGTTCGCTGATGCTCCGCACCAGATAGTAGATACCCTGGCGCGTGAACTGACCGTCTCGCTCGGTGATGAACAGCCATGGCAGATGGGAATCGCGCATCCGCAACCAACGCCGGACCGCCCGCAGCTCATCGCCGTCAATTGGGTGGTGCGTCGAGAGGCTTCCCTTGAGCCGCTCGACCCAGAGACGCGCGGTCTCCAGGTCCAGGGAGGATAACTTCAGCCGGCAGAGCTCGGTCTTGCGCAAACCGTGGCGATACATCAGCAACATCATCAGATGATCGCGTACGCCATGGCGCCCCGCTTTGGCTGCTTGAAGAAAGCGCTCGATCTCGGCTTCGGTGAGGAAGTTCTTCGGCTTCTCGTGCAGATCGACGGCAGCGTTCTCAAGCATCGCGGGTCACACTTTACTTTACGCCTGCTGGCAAGCTGGATTCTGGCTTTGCAACCAGCTGATCCCACACGGGTTGCCTGATATCACTCTGAACAAAATACACCTTCTGTCAAGAGTCTCACGCGGCCTCGGCCAGGTCGATGGGCAAACGCTTGGCCATGTCGAGCTTGAAGGTGCCGTACGGGTTGACGTGGTGGTAGATCAGCGGCGAGAGCGCCCGCAGGTCCTCGGGCAGCATCCGCTCCAGCCAGCCAGGCTGCTCCAGGACGTGCTGGAACATAAGTGTAGCGGCTTGCAAACATAAACCCCCGGGCTCGCAAACAGCCCTCGATTTGGGCTCACGTTCGCTGACAACGAGCAGCGCCACGGGCTCACGCTCCGTGACAATGGGCTCACGCTCACTGACTGGGGCTCGCCAACAACCTGTCCGGCTCACGTTCGTTGGAAATGACGTAGAACCGCAGATATGTCCCAGAGATTCAAAGCGATACCGCCATTCCGAGGAGCGGTTGCCTGGGCTTATCGACGCACTTCGCGGGCAAATGTCGGTGTCGTACCGCGCGGATATCGGCGCGGTACGCATTTAGGAGCTCCGCCCGGACGCCGGCGTGTTGCCGTTGCGCATCGGCAGCGGCCCGGTGCATTGATGCCTGCCGCGAGGGTGGGTTTGACGGTCGTCTTCGCGGCCATCGGTTTCTTGCCCAAGCAGAACGTCTGGCCGAGAGCAGGCGCAAAGTGGTGCTCGATGTACAGTGGGGCGATGAACCGCTCGGCCAGTAATTTTAAGGTCTTAAGGTCTCCTCGGTCTGGCCTCGTTGACACCGCCAGAAAAGCTGGTTGCCTACCAACAAGCTTGCGGTGATTTTCTGGTCGGGTTTACTTGCGCTCCAAAGCAGCATAAATCGCGTCGAAAGGGCCAGAAGGAAAACCTTCGTTTTTCTGGTTTGCGGGGAGGCTCCGGAAGGTAAGGAACCCGTGGTCGGCTCAGGCAGGGAGGTGGTTCGGGAATCTCAGGATCGACGCCTTCTGGCCATTGTCAGTGAACGTGACCCGAAAATGGTCGCTGTTTGCGAGCCGGGGCGTTTCCGTTCGCGAGCCACTACACCTCAACGATACAGCATCCGATGGCGGCAGCGCCGCGACAACCCACCCTTCCCGAGAATGCGATTCGCGCATCAATGCGCGTAGCATACCGACCGTGGCGACCGAGAGAACGCGGCCTTGTCTCGGGAACACAGTGTTGCCGTCTTTAACCGATTGTGTCGATTCCCCATGTCCGTACTGAAGCGCAAAAACACGAAACACAAGAAGATATCCGCGACATTCCTGGCGATTGTCTCCCCCAGTCTGGAAG
>JARRNE010000233.1:0-4906 GCA_037385305.1 Chromatiaceae bacterium
TCGGTTCCGGAGCGCTGGGTCGGCAAGCCCGTGGCGGTGCACAAGCACCCCGAGCAGGTCCTGGTCTATGCCGATCGCCACCTGGTCGCCGAGCATCCGCGCCTGATCGGACAGCGTGAGGGCGAGCAGCGGGCCGCGGGGCATCATCCTGCGCTCGAGCGCCGCCGTGCCGTCGGTCCTTCCACTCAGGAGCAGGCCCTCACGGGGCGTGATCCGCGCCTCGATGCCTATGTGGTGGCGTTGAAGCAACGCGCCCCCGGCCGCGGGGTGGCGAAGCTGCGCCGGCTCTTGGAGCTCAAACGCACCTATCCCGCCGAACCCTTCCTCACCGCCATCGAGCAGGCCCTGCGCTATGGCCTGTTTGATTTGTCCCGCCTGGAACGCCTCATCCTGGAACGCGTGGCCGGGGACTTCTTCGACCTGGATGGAGACGATCCGGATGCGTGAGGCGATCGACAAGCTCCTCGCGCAGCTGCACTTTAAGGGTATGACCGAGAGCCTGGAGCCGATCCTTGCCCAGGCCGATGCGCAGGGGCTGCCTGCCACCGAGGTGGTGTTGCGTTTGCTTCAGGAGGAATGGCGCTATCGCCAGGAGCGCCGCCTCGCCTATCGCCTCGATGAGGCGAAGCTGCCCTGGGACTGGGCGTTGGAGAGCTTTCCCTTCGCCCGCCAGCCCGGCGTCAATGCCGCCCAGATCAAGGGGCTCGCCGGCCTCGGCTTCATCCCGCGCGCCGAGAACCTCATCTTCATCGGCCCGCCCGGCACCGGCAAGTCCGGCCTCGCCGTCGGCCTGCTGCGCGAGGCCCTCCTCAATGGCTACCGCGCCCGTTTCTACAAGGCCCAGGAGCTGTTCGACGAGCTCTATGCCTCACTCGCCGACCGCTCCACCTCCCGGCTGCTCACTCGCCTCGCCCGCTACGATGTCCTCGTGATCGACGAGCTCGGCTACCTGACCCTAAAGCCCGAGCAGGTCAACGCCTTCTTCAAGCTCATGGATCTGCGCTACGCGCGCAAGCCCTCGATCATCACGACGAACCTCTTATGCTCATCTCAGCATAAGAGGTTTTATGCACAGTCCATTTTTATGCTGAGCCACGTCCGTGTGGCCCTGATTTTCAATGCTGATTTGGCCGCTCCGCACGGCATAAAGAGGAGGACTGCAAGGAGGCGAGCAGCTTGTCTTTGGCCTTGAAGCGTCCCGCTCGCAGGGTCGGCGGGGTGAGCGCATCAAGGATTTCGAAACGCTCTGTTGGGTCGGCGTGGATATACATCTCTGTGGTCTGAATGCCGGCGTGGCCGAGCCACAAAGAGACCTTGCGAATATCTTTGGTTGCGGCCAGGACCATCATCGCGCAGGAGTGGCGCAACACATGGGGAGAGACGCGCTTGTCGCGGAGCGAAGGGCAGCGCGTGGAGGCGGTTTGCACATGTTTGCCGAGGATGTACGCGAAGCCGGCGCGGGTCATGGCCTCGCCCCGGGCATTGACAAAAACCTCGGGTGCCAAGGCCTCGCCGCGAACAGCCAGCCAGGCGCGAAGCGCCCGCGCCACTTCTTTCCACAACGGCAGTGCGCGTTCCCGGCGGCCTTTGCCGCGCACCAGGAGAGTGGCTTTCGGGCTGAGCACCAGATCGGTGAGCTGGATCCCGACGAGCTCCGATACCCGCAGGCCAGCGGCAAAGCAGACATGGAGCATGGCCCGATCGCGCAGGCCCTCTCGGGTGGACGGATCGGGTGCGTCCAGGATCGCTTGCACCTCATCGCGGGTGAGGTAATGAATAAGCCGGGTCTCGCTCTTCTTGGTCGGTATGGCCAGAATGCACTGGATTTGCTCCAGCGCAGCCGGTACGCGGTATTGCACATACCGCATGAAGGACCTGATGGCTGCCAAGCGGATGTTGCGCGAGCGGGGTGAATTGCCCCGGACCGTCTCGAGGTAGCCCAGGAAATCGACGAGCAGGGGGGCGTCGAGCTGCTCGAGCACCAACTCGCACGGCGGCACCTTGAGCCGTTCGGCAGCATAGACGAAAAGCAGCTGAAAGGCGTAGGCGTACGCCTCACAGGTGTGGTCACTGGCCCTGCGTTCGAGCGGCAGGCGTTGGTTGAGGAAGGCGGAGATCAGCGGTGCGAGGGGCGTCATTGGATCGCCTCCTCCACCCAGTGCTCGCATGCCTCGGCGATATTTTCGAGCAGACTCGGGGTGGCCTCCAGATACCAATAGGTGGCGGTCGCGTTGGAATGGCCAAGATAGGTGGAGAGCGCCAACATCTGTCGGGTGATGTGATCCCGCCCATCGGGACAGGATTCCAACGCCCTGACCGCGAAGGTATGCCGGAGGGAATGGAGGCAAGGACGGCGGCCAGTGGTCGGAGCAAGGTCTGCTGCCTGAACAGCCGTTCGAAACGCGGCCTCAGCCGCGCTGTGGCTCAAGCGCCGGCCGCGCTGGGAGACGAAGAGATGATCATCGGCGCCGCCGATCCGGCAGCGACGGCCCCGATAGCGCTCCAGTGCCGCCTGGGCGGTAGCGTGCAACGGAACCAGGCGCGTCTTGCGGAACTTCGACTCGCGAATCACCAGGCCATCGGCCGTCCAATCCTGCAACCGAAGGTTAATGGCCTCCGCGATGCGCAAGCCGGTACAGGCGAGCAAGGCAAACAAGGTGCGGTAGGTATACGGCCGGATCGAGCCCGCAGGGCCCAGACGAGCGGCTGCCTCAAGGAGGTGTAGCAGCTGCTCGGGGGAGAAAATGAACGGTACGCGCCGGGGCCTGGACTCGCTCCCGAAGACGCCCTCGGGCGGGATGTCATGGCGCGGGTCTTCGGCATGCAGATAACGCGCAAAACAGCGCACCACGGCGAGCCGGCGGGCCCGCTGCGGCGCTGACGGCCCCCTTGTCGCCCACTTGATCGTGGTCTCGGTACGGATGAAGGCCTCTGCCCGTGCATCGGCGAAGCGGGCATAGGAATGGAGATGACAGCCTTCGGTCGTGAGCTGAAATCCCAAGGTCCGCCTCACGGCAAGATAGGTGTCCACTGCCTGGCTCAGCATGGCTTATCCCTCCGGCCAGGGTTGCGCGACCTGCTTGAGCAGCCCCACGTCCACTTTGGCGTAGATTGCAGTGGTCTCAATGGAGCGGTGGCGCAGGAGGGCGGCGATGTCCTGGAGCGAGGCCCCCTGACGCAGCAGGTTCGTGGCAGCCGAATGGCGCAACACATGGGCGGCGCCGCGCGTGGCAGGAGTGACACCGGCCCGGCGCATGGCCTTGGCCACGATGACGGAGACGGCGCAGTGCGACCCCAGCCCCCGCAGCGGTGCGCGGGAACGCAGAAATAGGCGATCCGTGTCCACCGCGGGCCGCACGCCTGTGAGGTAGGCGGCAAGGGCATCGCCGACTTCCTGAGACAGTGGCAGGTGGTGCTCTCGGCGCCCTTTTCCCGCGACGCTAATCCAGGCTTGCTCCCAGTTGATATCCCCGAGACGCAGCGTGACGATGTCGCCGGCCCGCAGCCCTAGGCGCGCGAGCAGGAGCACGATGGCGCGGTCACGGATACCGACCGGCGTGTTCCGATCACAGGCAGCGACGATGCGCTCGATCGCCTCGGCGGGCAGATAGTGCGGTAAGGCAGACAGATGCCAGTGGGCCGGGGCAAGAATGGCCTCATCGAGCCCCGCCGGGCACTGGCCTTGCGCGATGAGGAAGCGAATGAAGGCCCGAACGGCGGTGACCATCGTTTGCGCCTTGGCCCAGCCGCCGTGGCGGCTTTGCTCGAGCACGAACTCGCGTAGCCCGCGGGCATCAAAGCCGCTTGGGTCTTCACCCAGCGTGCGCAGCAGCTCCCGGATGGCGTGCCCGTAGTTGTTGAGGGTCGCCTCGGCGGTGTTGCGCTGCGCCTTCATCCATTGCCGGAAGGCCTCCAGCAGGGGCGGTGTGGGTGGATCGTCATCGGCGCAACCCGTCGGAACCACGCCAATGCGCTGAAGATACCCCAGGAAAAGCCGTGCGCCTGATTCCAGGCTACGACGGTCGGCGTGGCCATACGGACGACACTGACAGCGCGGTAGATGGCGTTTGAAGCGAGCGCTATCCGTCGCGCGTAGCGCATGCGGCGGGATCTGCTTCCCCTTGGCCCAATGGAGCAGGTGTTGCGCTGCGCGGATGTAGCGACGCGCGCTCGACTGCGTATAGCCGGCTTCCTTCAGCACCGCTGCAAAGCCGTCGAGGTAGGGGCCTGCCAGGCTGTTGCGAAGCTTCGCGACGAACTGTGGCGAGGTGTAGTAGCACGTCAACATGGCGTCCTCCTTCGAGTTGGTTGCCCATCCCAAAGGCTAGGAACGACGTCATGATTATGCGCAGTGATCCGCCGCGCGCGGGCGTTCAGCGCGTTGTTTTTAGAATATAAATTTGCCCTCAGATCGCCTTGTCCGCATAAGAACGGACTGTGCATAAAACCTCGACTACCCGCACTGGTACGAGCTGTTCCAGCGCAAGCCCCTCGTCGATGCGCTGCTTGATCGCCTGCAGCATCACTGCATCACCCTCCGCATCGACGGCCCCTCGCTGCGCGTCCCCGACCACGATCCCGACCCGCCGTCCGCGAAACGTGCCCGCAAGACCTCCACCAACAAGCCCTAGATCCTGCCACCCCGGCGTGCGGCTCACCTTCGCAACCGCCCTCACTCTCCGAATCACCGCTCCCTCCCAGCCAACCAGACCCTTCACGTATCGCTCCGCTCAACAATCGACTGCGCACATTGCGGGTCCGCTTTGATGAGCACAAGTGGGTCCGTTTTCCTGAGCGGCGAGGGGCAATGTGTTTGGCAGGGGCCGCCGTTCTGGAGAGGTTGGTCAGCAACGTCAATTCCCGCTCACCATCGCGCGTGGCCTGCTTCAAGACGATTCGGATGCGG
>JARRNE010000234.1:0-4891 GCA_037385305.1 Chromatiaceae bacterium
GGCGGCGAAACGAAGCTCAGCGATCTGCTCGGCTGTGGGCGATAATCCGGGTTGGCTCGACATCGGCATGGACTCCATTGACATTCAATAGCATCCATATTCTTCCAAATCTACCTTCTGTGGTAAAGGCCGCAACAGGCTAACTTCTGGTAACTTTGTTTCGTCAAAACACCTTACCACCGTTGCCGCCCGCTCCCGGACACCAAGACGGGTGTCCGCAATGCGTCCCGGAGCGGTCGCTCAGCATGAGACGCCCAGTGACGGGTTTGGGTCGATTGCTGCCTCTGAAGGGTCCGCACCGAAAGGGCGTGAGTGCGGCACTGCCACAGAAACAGGCTGGCGGCTCGTGCCGCCTCAATGTCAGCCGCGGCGAATGCCGGCATATCTCTTAGCACGATATCTCTCAGTCCGGGTCGGCGCCGGGGGTAGTGCCGTGATAGCTGAAGCCGCCCGCACCCGTGTAAGCGATCCGGATCGAGACCTGGCGCGCCCCGCAGGCAGAGCACACGAGTTTTGCCTGCGGCGTCTGCATGGGGATGCTCTCCGGCACGTTCCCCCGATCGACGGCACCCTGGTGTCCGCAGACATCGCACCATACGAAGACGGTGAAGGCTTTGGCGGGGAAGTCCGAGAGCGTGTTGTCCGGCGCTGCCATGGGCTGGGACAATAGCCGACCGCCGGCTCGTCTGGTGAGCCCGCCGGTCACCCCCGCTGGCTCACTGCGCTGCAAGGCGGGTGCAGTCTGTTATTGAAGTCCTTTGTCGTCAATGCATCGCAATTCCAAGTATCTGTGAGAAAAGCCGTTCGTATTCACAGACGCTGTGGATAACCCTGTGGGAAACCCACGGGAAGGGCGCCTAAGTTCTGCGCCTGCCTATGGTCTTCTCAAATCGGTCAAATTTCAGTCACCTGTTTTCTGCCAGGAAAACAGCATGCTACGGCATATTGCCGACTGGTGAACGAGGCTCGTGCGCCTAGCACGGCTATATTTCGACGTCAAGGTCCCGTTTCTGGATAACTTCGATTCACCAGCTGCGGCAGATCAATGAAACTGGACCCAACGCCTCCCGCGAAGCCTCCTTCGCAACCGTCATGCACCTTGGCGCCACGGGTGCCGACCACACCGCATGGACGCGAGCAGGTGCGGCAACCGCGGTCCCAAGCCCTTCGGCCGGGCGAAGAGCCGAGACCCGCGCTTACAAGAAGACCTTGGCGAAGAGGTACAGGATCAAGACCGCCATGAGGACAGCCGCGACGCGGGAGGCGCGCGAGCTTCTTCGGGTCCCGTGGGGAGCCAGATCCTCGATGCCGGCGGTAGTGCGTTGGTAGACCCGGTTGTAGGCGGCCCGCTTCGGATCCGTCACCCACCCGAGTCCCGCGGGGACTTTGAGCCCGAGACGGTGGCGCACGTAGCGTTTGAGGGACGTTCGGGCGGCCAGCCGCTACTTGATGGAAGGTTTGCGAAGGCCAAATTTCATCTTTCCTTCCTCTGCCTGGGACCTTGATTAGACTGAAGCACCTAGATCCCGGGGTGTCCAGTCCTTCGGGTTAGCGCGAGCCCAACAGTGAATCGATAACCTCATGCCCTTCGCCAACCGCGCCACCGCCGCCTTCCTCGGGCTCGCCCTGGGCGATGCCTTCGGCGCGCCGCTGGAGTTCCTCCGGGGACCCTTGGTCTGCAGCCGCCCTGTCCCCATCGAGTCCGGCCGCTTCGACTGGACCGACGATACCCTCATGGCCATCTACCTCGCCGAGGCGGTGCTCGCGCAGGGCCCGGACCCGCTGGATGAGGATGCCTTTGGAACCGCCGTGGGGGAGGCCTTCTCCCGCTGGCTCGACTCTGCACGGGCGGCGGGATCGCCTCGAAGCCCTTGTCGCCTGGGCTGACGCTGAACTAACCGATTGACGCCTGGCGCTCCTGGGGCGACTACGTGGACAACGGGCCGGATATCCCGGGCTGCTCGACCGCATCCTCCAGCTCATCGCCGAGCGGGGCGAGGCCGTGGCCGCCATCGCCGGCAACCATGATGTCGTGTGCAGCCGCAGCCTGGAAACCCTGGGGACAGAAGAGGGGAAGTTTTGGGGGGAGAAATGGCAGCGAGGGCATTGGAACCCGGAGGGCGACACGCCAAGCCGCTACGGTGCCCCCTGCGGCAACGTCGCCGGCCTCGCAGAGCGCATGCCCGTCCGCGCACCGCCGGTTCCTGGCCGAGCTGCCTTGGTTCTGCGACACCGGCCGCTGGCACTTCGTCCATGCCGGGCTCGAGCCCGGGGCGCACTCGGCCCAGCTAGATAGACTTCGCGCACGGCCGGCCCGGGTCTCCTCGTCGAGAACGGGCTGGACCGCACTGCGGCTCCGGTCTGGGAGCGGGGCGTCCTCACCGCCCACCATCGGCCGCCTGCCTGGGAAGGACCAGACCGCATCGCCCTGCACGCTAACGACGATCCGAGCGGTGTTGTCCATGCCGTGCTGCTTCCGGACCGCTGTATCTCGCATTGCGGCGCGGTGGAGGGGTCTTCCCCGTCGGCCCTTGACCGGCTTCGGGCGGGGGGAACGGCGGAGGTGCTGGCGGTCAGCGGCGCACGTGCTGCCGGACGATCGTCCGGTGCAGCTGGGAACGGCTGGGTCAACTCATCGAGCTGAACCTCAATGTCCCGCTGCTCCGTAAAGGGCACCTCCGCGACCCACACTAAGCGCCCGGTGGCGTGAATCGGCGCGGCCGGAGTGGGAGGGTGCAAGTCGAGCAGCAGGGGGGAGTTCACGGCAGGAACTCGGGGGGAGACAGCCATGCGCCGCCTTCGCTCAAGTCCTCCGGAAGGAGATGAAGCATCCGACTGGCCGCCGCCCGCGTGATCGGCCCAGCCACCACCTGGCCATCGAAAGGTCCCCGCACGAACTGCCGTCTTTCGGGCTGGAGACCGAAGGACATGGTGTCGCGCTCGTTGCGGTCGGGTTGCAAAGGTCGGGCGCTTTCTAGCGAACCCGACCCCGCAGTCACGGGACTGGGAAGACCATGACGGCCTCGGCGCTGGCCGGCGAGCTGGGCCTCCCGCTGTTCACGATTCAACTCGACGGGCTGATTACCAAGTTCATGGGAGAGACCGCGGCGAAGCTGCGCCTTGTGTTTGATGCGATCACCGAGACCCGCGGCCTGTACCTCTTCGATGAGCTCGATGCGCTCGGGAGCCAGCGAGGGATTGGCAACGACGTCGGCGAGATCCGGCGCGTGCTCAACTCCTTCCTCCAGTTCCTCGAGCAGGATGACTCGGACAGCCTGGTCATTGGGGCCACTAACCACGTCGGGCTCCTCGACCAGGCGCTTTCTCGCCGTTTTGACGCGGTACTTGAGTATGAGCTTCCAACTCCAGCGATCGCAGCCGAGGTCATGGCGGCTCGGCTCGCACTGCTGGAAACCACAGCGGTTGACTGGGATGCGGCAACGTCGAGTGCCGAGGGACTCAGTCATGCAGAGCTGACCCGCGCGTGTGAGCAGGCGGCGAAGGACGCGTTGCTGAACGACACGACGATGCTCGAGACGGAAAGCCTGGTCGCAGCATTGGATGAGCGACGCATGATGCGTCGATAGGCCATCCGCGAGCCGGGAGCCCATCGGTGGCCTCAGAGCGGGACCGACCACATATCCGCGTCCCAGCCGATCCATGGCGGACGCGGGAAGCCTACACGCCCCACAAACCGCCGTGGAATCCCACGAAGCCGGCAGCTCCCGCAATAGGTCGTCCGGCGCGGTGACGGCCGAGGCGACGAGTCGCCCCGAGATCCAGGGTCCGACAAGACGGCGGATTTTCTCGATGGCCGTCCCGGCGAAGGATGGACGTGACCGGGGGCAGCCCACGTCCTGGTCGGCAGCCCCGGGTGCGCTCGCGGCCGGGCGCAGCGTCGATCCCACCGACAAGGGCCTGAAGTATCTGGACGAGCAAGAGGACACACCCCGCCGTCTGTTCGTATTGTGCGCTTGCAACATCGAGGGTCCAGCACCGCAGCGCGACCACATCTCGCGATGCGACCTCAAGCCCGTCCACGACCCGGCGCACGCGTGGAACGCGCTGACGGTCGGCGCATTCACCGACAAGGTCGTCCTCTCCGATCCCGACTGGAGCGGTTGGTCGCCCGTCGCGCGGCGCGGTGACCTTTCGCCCTGGAGCACCACGTCGGTGGTCTTCCAGGCCGCCTGGCCAATCAAGCCCGAGGTGGTGTTCGAGGGCGGCAATGTCGTGCATGACGACGCGGACAACATCGATGAGCCGAACCCGGGTTGACGCGGCTGGCAAACCAAGCACCGCTACCAGTCTCACGGCCTCCGCTTCGAGCCTGAGCGAGACGGCGATTGCCCTCAAGCATTGCAGTGTTTCCACAGAATTGGCCCACAACGGTCACGGGCCCTTACTATGGTGCGGGCGTGGCACTTCTATCCCGACCACTTGACGACGAGATTCCGCTTTCGAAAGGCCTGGCCCGCCACAAGTGCCGAGGCCTTTTCAGCAGTGAAAGACCATGCTCAAAGGTCAACGACCCGCAGCAGGACAGGGAAAATTGGAGTAATAGTGGAGCTTGCGCGTATCCCTATTCAGAACTTTCGGAATTTTGCCACCCTCGACATCTCCCTGGCGGGCAAACTCGTAGTTGTCGGCGAGAACCGCGTTGGCTGGAGCAACCTGCTTCATGCGCTGCGCTTGCTGCTAGACCCGACGCTCCTAGACAGGGGTGCAACCCGTCGTCCGCGCCCGCTACGCGGCGAGTGGCGTGCTGAAATCGGCATCGTTGGCGGCATATCCTGAGTAGAGGCGCTGGGATTCGCGCTGGATGCGGAACGCGGTGAACTGCTCCCACAGGTTGCTCAGGTAGATACAACGCATATCGAGCATCGCGCGG
>JARRNE010000235.1:0-4881 GCA_037385305.1 Chromatiaceae bacterium
GCCGAGTACGCGCGGTTGCGTGCCGGGGTCAAGGACAGCAAACGCGTCTTCACAGACGATACGGGTTGGCGTATCGATGGGGAGCCGGCGCAGATGATGGGCTTCGACACCGATGAGGCCCTAAACCAACGTTCGTGTCACCAAGTGCAACTATTCGTCGGTGACATCGTCAATGCCCAGCCGGGCGCCCATGTCCAGAGGAAAGATGCCGTACGGGTTGATATGTCCGTAGAACAACGGCGTCACGCCCCGCCGGTCCTCTCTCGTTAGCCGGCCCTCCCACGCCTCTTCGGACAACACCTGTTGCAGCATCAAGGTGTTGATGTAGACCAATGAGTTCTGCAACAGGTGCAACGCCAGCATCGTCAACTCTTGGTCGTCCCGGCGATTGCTGGCGATCTCGCTGCTCTTGCCGAACAGAATGAAGTCGTTGGCACTGTTCCAGTTCTCGACGACGTTCAGCCCCTCGTTGATCTCCCGCCTGAGCGCCTCAGAGCGCAGGTAACGGCAGAGAAAGATCGTCCGGCACGCTTTACCGAGCTCGGACAGTGCTTGGTAGGTGGGATGCTGCAGGTTGTTGCGGGTAAAGCGCCGCAGGATCGACTCGGCCTCGGCTGTGCCTTCGCGCAAGGCCGTGGCCAGCTTGACCATCTCGTCGTACTGCTGGCGGATCAGATCCCATCGGATCGGCTTCGACAGGATCGGCTGCAGACGCGGATAGTCATCGGGTCGACCGGCTTCCGGACGGTACAGTCGCTGGCTGTGAATCCCCTTCAATCGCGGCAGCAGCTCGAAGTCGAGCAGTCGACAGAAGGCAAACCCGACGGCGCTCTGGCCATGGCTGTCGACATAGTGGCGGTCGACCTCCATCTCGGTACAGTGGCGCAGCACGCCCTGGATCATGGCCGCCACCTCCGAGGAGGAGCAGGTCTTGAGCTGCGAGTAGATGCAGGTGGCATGGCGCTCGACATGCCAGTAAATGCCGACCACGGGTCCGCCATAACGCGCCCGCCATTCGGTCATCAGGTTCTGATCCCAGGCCCCGAAGTAGCGCGCATCCGAGGCACAGGCGGTGGTGCCTTCCCCCCAGATGTGAGGCAGACGCGCCTGCAGGGTTTTGTTGACGACCTCACCGATGGCGTAACGCAGGGAGTCCTTGGTGATGAAGCGCCGCCGGGTATAGAGCAGATCGCGGTAGGACACCCGGTCTTGGCCGGCGACGACACGCTTCAAGCCGGCGTTGGTGCCCATGCCATAGAGGCAGAGCAAGAGACGATACTGCAGTTCGTCCCGATCCAGGTGCTCACGAGGCGTCGGGCTGTGAAAGGCCTCGGTGAAGCCGACCCGCAGATCGGTCTCTTTGAGCACGTCCAGTAGATTCGTCATCGGCCAACGGCGGGCCACATCGGCTTTCAAGGCGAGCAGATTCGGCGGCTCCGGCTGCGGGGTCAGCGGCGAAACTTTGATCCAACCGCCACCTTTGTCGAGGATCTTGACGCTGGGATGACGCGGCATCGCACGATCCAACTCCACCAGCTCGTCGCCGAGCTCGCGTCTGAGCCGGTCGATGAAGGACTCGGCATCCAGGGGCAGACCAAGGGTGTCGTAGTAGTCGGCACGGCGTTGCTCGAAATCCCGCGGCAGGTCCTCGTCCGGATTGCGGTACCGATCGGCCTCTTCGACCCAGATCTCCTTGCAGCGCAGTCTCCTTTGCAAGAGTTGCAGCACGCAGATTTCATAAGTCAGTCGGTTGATGCGCGCCTCGTCTGAGGGATCGGGCTCGACAATCGCCTCACGCCAGGCGTCCGGCACCACCCCGTCGATCGGGACGACCTCCTCTGGCGGGTAATACTGAACCCTGCAATCCAGATAGCGTTTAAGCAGGGCCAGCGCCTCGATCACCGGGCGATGCCGTTCGTTGTTGGAGCGGAAGACCAATGTGTTCAGCAGCGGTGCCAACAGGCGCCGGTAATGGGAGCGATACGAGCTGCGGATGCGCGTCTGGACCCGGCTGCGGTAGAGCGGACCGGTGGAGCTCCACTCCTTGACGATGGCCGCGAGCCGCTCTTCGCCCACCACCGGGAAAATGACCTCCCTCACCACGCCCTCGGGTTGTTCCAGTGAGGCTTCAGCCAGCCGAAACAACATCCCGGTCTTGCCGCTGACGCGCTTGAAATCCTCCAACAGCTCTTTCTCGACCTTCCGCTCAGCTCTGGCACCGATGCGTTGGATCAGGGTGATCAACAGCTCCACCAGGGTGTCGGTGAGCGTTTCCAGGCGCCGGCGGCAGAATACGGCCAGCAGGGTGATGCGCAAGGCCGGGGGATGGCGGCGCAGCTCGTAGGGCTCCTCCACCGCTGCACGCTGCTGGTACGCCTGAAGCACTTTGGCCGAGATGCCGGCGAACAGCCCCGGCGGCACATGCAACGCGCGCAATCGGTTGAGCTTCTCGATCTCCTGAAGCAACGTCTCGAGGGTGACCGGTCCCGGATCGGCACGCAGGGCCTGCAAGGGTGTCCGCCCGGCGATGGCGGCGGCTTCCCCCGCGGTGTCACTGTCCTCGTCCGTCCTCAGCAAGGCTTCGAGCTGCTCGCAGGTCGCCGACGATAAGCGCCCATGGATGGTGGCGCAGAATCGCTGATCGAACGCATGCTGTGCCGAGCGGATCAAGCGATCGAGACGCGCGGGCGTCGGGGGCTCGAGGTGCAGGCTGCGCAGCCGCTCATAGGCGGCCGACTCGAGATGCTCCAACCGCTGTGTTTGCGGCAGGCAATGATCGCGGAGCCAATCGACCAGGGCCTCACCGTCGGCGACGGTCGCCTCCCGGAACCCGAGCAGCCCGCGGATCTCTGAACGGTAGGACTTGATCGTGCGACCACCCTGGTCGTACGCGTTCCACTGCTCCGGCGCCACCTCCAGTTGGCTGGCCAAGTGATCGACCACCGCCCTGGGTACCTCGCGGGCGGATTTCGGGAAGCGCCCCTGCTGCTGAAAAAACTTGAGTAGCACGGCGAACCCGAGCCGTCCCGGCTCGCGTTTGCTCAATATCTGCTGCTTTTCGCCCGACGTCAGGGCCCAGTGCTCGATCAGCTCGTCCGGATGCCAGTCGCGTTTCACGATCCCGCCGTGCTTTCGGTCGCCATGGGTGAACGGATGCTCCCGCCCAAGCGACCGACGCACGGCTCGGCGTGACAAATAGGGTCGCAGTGTGAACGGCGGCGCTGTCGCCTTGAAAGTCAGTGACTTCGGTGTTGGTGAAGCACTGCCAAGATAACTATAGTCTAACTGACATGATTCCAGATCGCGGACGTGGCCCGAGAAGATGGCGCTGATTGCGTGCTACTGCCGCGTCTCGACGCGGCATCAGAAGAATGACAGCCAGCGGGCCGAGATCGAGCGGTGGCTGCGGAACAATCAAGTGGATCTGTTTGCGGTTCGGTGGTTCGAGGACAAGGAGAGCGCGACCGCGCCCCATCAGCCAGCGTTCGAGGCGATGCAGGCCGGCATCTTCGACGATACGATCAAGACCGTCGTCATCTGGAAGCTGGACCGGCTTTCGCGCCGGCTGCGCGACGGCATCAACCTGCTTGCCGACTGGTGCGAGCGTGGCGTGCGGGTCGTTGCAGTGACCCAGCAAATCGACCTGAGTGGAACCGTCGGCCACATGGTGGCGAGCGTCATGTTCGGGCTTGCGGAAATCGAGCTGGAGTATCGACGCGAACGCCAAGCCGCCGGCATCGCAGTCGCGAAGCGAAAGGGCGTTTACAAGGGACGACGCAGCGGCACGACAAAGGCGCGGCCCGCTAGGGCGCAGGAGCTACACGCGAACGGACTGACCGTCCCGGAGATCGCCAACGCGATGGCCGTCAGCGAGCGCACGGTGTTCCGCTACCTCAACGAAACCAAGTGACACCGCCCTGGCTCGCTGGCTCGTTATCGGCTAGAGGCGATGTTGAGCCGTTGCACTTGATGACACGAACGTTGGTTTAGGGCCTATATACGCGGGATGGCAGCGACGCCGTTTTACGCCGGCCGCGGGCGACATCCTCTGGCCGCCGCGCAAGCCATCGTTGGAGAGAGATGCATGACCACCATCGATCAAGTCCCCCTGAAACACCGCTGCTTCACCGTCGCCGATTTTCATCGCATGGGCGAGGCCGGCATCCTTGGCGAGAACGAGCGCCTAGAGCTCATCGAGGGGGAGATTATTGAGATGACGCCCATTGGCAGCCTGCATGGGGGACGTGTCAACCAACTGAATCGGCTCTTGACCCAAGCCGTTGGGGAACTCGCCGTGGTGGCAGTACAAAACCCCGTCGTTCTGGGCGAGCACTCCGAGCCCGAGCCCGACCTCGCGCTGCTGCGCCCGCGCGCGGACTTCTACACCAACTCGCATCCGCAGGCAGCGGACGTGCTGCTGCTGATCGAGGTCGCCGACAGCAGTCTCCCGACCGACCGTGACATCAAGGTGCCGCTGTATGCCCGCCACGGCATCCCGGAGGTTTGGCTCGTGGCCATCGGCGAACGCCAGGTGCTGCGTTTCGCGCTGCCCGATCAGGGGGCCTACCAGGTGCGGGAGACCATCAACCTGAGCCGGCCCACGCCCCTGCCGGGGCTGCCGCACTGTACCCTCGATCTGGCACCCTTGTTCCGATGAGGGGTTGTAAGCCGGCATCCTGGAAGATTCCGTGCGGCCCATGGCGGCTGGTTTTTCGCCAGAAGCTTCCGTAATTCGTCTTCTTCCTTGGAGAGAGTCGCCTGTTGGCCAAAAAGACCACTAAGGGATGTGGAAAAAATTGATCTACGCAGGTCCACCCAAAATTGCCAAATTCCAGCGAGGTATGGTTGTGGATTTGTAGATCTTTCCAGAATACTTCTTCA
>JARRNE010000236.1:0-4871 GCA_037385305.1 Chromatiaceae bacterium
ATGCTGCAGGCCGGGGGCTGGTCGGACGAGCGCATGCTCAAGCGCTATCTGCGCAAGCTCGGGGCGCTCGAGGGGGGGATGGCGCAGCTCTTTCGCGACGGGGGTCCGCGCTGAAGTACACCCGCGCGCTTAGCCTTGCGGCGGGACGCCCCGTTGCCTCTACCGAACCGCCCGCAGCCTGGGGCGGCGGTGTGACCCCGCTCGGCGTTCTGGCCGCGTCCCCCCGTTCCATGGCTGCCCGGACGACCTGGCGGAGCAGGGTTCTCACTGCAATCTGGGATCGGGGTGTCGCGAGCGCGAAGGCATCGGGGCGACTGGGAGTCCGACAACACATCCTGAGCACCGCGACACTCTGACTCCGCCGTAAGCACGGCCGCCACGTGGTGCATGCGAACGATGAGTTCCGCCCGCGTCCCCACGACCTTGTCGGCACGCACGGCCAGAAGTCCCTACGGGAAGAGCGGGTAATGCGGAATCTCTTCCCGGCGCCACACCAGTCGTCGCAATACCCTCACCGTCATGCAGAGACTGTACGGTGAAGCTCTCTACGCGATGCAGCGGAAAGCTGCGCGGGTGAGTCGCTTTCCCCGCAAGATGCGCTGCGATCTCCTTGCTGGCCGTGTACCTAACGGACCGGACTACCAAGCGGGACCCGCTGCCCCCTTGGGGGCAGGCCTAGTACCCGGAAGATCAGGTCCCTTCGCCCGCCGAAGGTAACGCCCCGCCTCAACTCGTGAAGCGGCGTTCACGGTCCCGCTGTGGATGTCCGGCTTCCTTGGACTCACGGACGCGACCGCGGAGTCCTGGGACTGCACTGCGTCTGCTCAGCAACCGTTTGAGAGCCATATTTGTCATTATAAACAATATGGTATGGAGCTTTTTAGAATTCTAAAAATACCCTGTCGTGTCGGACAGAACACTCCTCAGCGTGTCGATGATCTCCTCCATGGGTGCGCCGCTATTGCGCTCAATTTCCACTCCAATCTTCCCCGAAATATGCCAGCGCACCGTAAGCATCTTGTTGCCAGTGTCTTTCGCGGGAAATGTCT
The DNA here is from genome assembly GCA_037385305.1 of Chromatiaceae bacterium. Classification (GTDB taxonomy): domain Bacteria; phylum Pseudomonadota; class Gammaproteobacteria; order Chromatiales; family Chromatiaceae; genus JARRNE01. The sequence continues at coordinate 1,050 of JARRNE010000236.1, forward strand.
GGACGACAGGCTGGCGCCTGCATGCGGTGCCTCGGATAGCTGCCATCAGCGCCTGAAAGACCGTCGCTCCATCCTGAGGTTTCTCCTCGTCAGACAACTCGGCCAGCTCTTGAGCCTTTGCGGCGAGACGCGGGCGCAGGGCTGGTTGCTTCCAGAGCGGCCGGATGGCAACGGCATGGTGCACCTTGATCCAGCGCGGATCAGGGTAGGCGGAGACCAGGGCCTTATCAAGATCCGCGAGCGCCAGAAACTGGGAAAGCGACGAGTCAGACATCCCGAGCTTTGCCGCCATCGGCCTCTGACTGCCCTGGTAGTAAGCATCCAGTGCCCGCCCGTACTCGACTGCCCGTTCGTAGTCAGAGATGTCTTTCGCGTCCCGGTTATCGGCGTCTCCGAGAAGAAATGCCTCTTCGTCCGAGAGTTCCCGGACTTCGACCAGGAGGTCTCGCTTGAGATAGCTCGCCGTCCAGTGCCTCCGGGCACCGCAGATTACCTCGTAGTCATAGGCATCGTCGTCCACGCACTTGCGTGCAATCGCCGGGTGGATCTGACCCTGAGTCTTGAAGCTCTCGATGAGATCCCCGCAGCTCTCGGCATTCAGCAAATCGTAGAAGCGGTTGTGGTGCGTCCACATCATGCACCGGCTGGGCTGCACCTCCAGCACGGTGACGGTGTGGATCGTGCCCGCCATCGCGGTGAGCAGCTCCCGTCCGCGTTTGGCGGCCCTCAGATCCTCGCGTGCCTCTGCTGACGCCTCTGCGGCCGTATCCTCCGTCCCTGTAGAGAGTGCCCGAGCCGCAAGTCCTAGCGCCGATGTGATACGTTTCCTTTTCGTCATGCCTGCATCCCTCTCGTCATCTGCTGCGTTCCCGTGTCCGGTCTCAGCCTGTCGCCACATGGCGGCGCTGACTCAGCCAAGTGGCGCGGATAAGCGCTTCGATCTCGTCGCACACCGGGTCTAGCGTTTCAAGAGCTCGTCTATAGGTCTTGTGACTGGACGTCGGTCCTGTGAGTTCGTATACCGTCTTGCCCATCGCCGCCGCTGACTCGATCTCGCTCGACTCATAGAGCATGTTGCGGAGCAGGTACTTGCCATAGAAGTCTCGGGCGAGATCGGTCACGTCGTCCTGGGCCGAGGTATCCTCGGTACGCTGCTTCTTGCGGTTGACCAGAATCCGGATGAATCCGTACTCAAGGTCCTCGTTGATCGCCGACAGCACCTCCTCCAACATCGTGAAGAACTGGATGGTCGAGTGGAACTCCAGCATCCCCGGTTGCATAGGAACTACCACGGCACTTGCCGCATAGAGTACGTTCAGCGATATCATGCCGAGCGCCGGCGGCGGATCCAGGATGACTACGTCGAACCCGCTCTTCACCTCGTTGATTCCGTCTCTGAGCCAGTGGAAGAATTTCTTCTGGGTCTTCTCGTCGCGGGCACGCGCCGCCAGGTAGTATTCAGCGCTGTAGAGTGCAAGATTCGCCGGAACGAGCTTCAGACGATCCCAGTAGGTGTCCCGAATGGCGTAGCGAATGCCGCGCCGCTCCCCCATGAAGTACGGGAGCAAGGTCTCGTCTTCCCCAACATCCTGGTCCGGGTTGTAGCCGAACATCCGAGTCGTGCTGGCCTGACTGTCGCAGTCGATGAGGCACACTCGATAACCCGCTCGCGCAAGATACTGCGAGAGGTGCAGACTGATGGTGCTCTTTCCGACGCCTCCCTTGAAGTTCTGCACGGCGACCACGCAAGGGTCGTCCTCCACCGGACTATGGCCCGGCAAAGTACCGAAGCGCTCCCGCATGTAGTTCATCTCCGTAAGCGTGTAGCCGATTCTGCGGCGCGTGCGCGGGTCAACCTGATGCGCCGGCAAGTCACCCCGAGACTCCGCGTCCCGTATCGCGGTCGCGCTTCGACCAACCAGCTTGGAAACCTCGGTGAGGTTGTATAGCTTCTCTAGCGTCTTGTTACCCCCCGGGCTGTAGTTCAACCGTTTCAACTCGTTCTGCAGGCTATGTGAACGGTGCACGATATCTCTTATACTTTCCAACGCCACAGGCATCTCGTATCTCCAGACGCTCGCTTAGTTCGCGAATCTTACTAGATTTTCGCGTTCTATTGACAAGATGCCGGTATTTTGAATCAGAATAGACGTTGCCAGGCGTGCCAGAACGCATACCACACAGGCATAGGAGGGGATATGCCGAGAAAGGGGGAGAGACAGAGTGCGTGGCTAGAGGGCGGCGGGGAGACTTCAACTGCCGATGCAGCCGAAGGGTTGTTGGAGGCGCCGGACGGTCAGAAATCCCAGGGCGAGGGGCTCAACCAGTCTAGGGATGTCACCACCAGGCTGCAGAAGCGGTTGCAAGAGATCGAAGCTAGACACCGCACGTCGATGCCGACGCCACAACCTGAGTCGATCGAGCAAGGCCAGAACACTGTCTCGGTCCCGATGACTACCCGAGGGTCACGGGCGCGGCGACGCTCCCCCGTCTCCCTGATCCAGCAGGCACAGCTCACCCTGTTCGAGCTGGAGCAGCAAGGCCGGTTTACCAATCAGCCGATAGTACCCGAGTCAGAGTATCCCACCTTCCTCACCCGTTTGCCCCTATTCCCGCCAGGCCGTCGGTCCAATCAGCGCCATCTCCTCGACCAGGACAACGCCCTCCGTTTCAGCACTCCGTGGGGAGACGGGCGCAGGCACGGACCCCCTCTCACGGTGTATGACGAGGACACGCTCATCGCCATCGGCCGTCTGCGCCAGAATCTCCTAGTCGGTCGGCCGCACCACTTCCCCGTCCCAGTATCCGAGATCTACCGGGGTCAAGGGGAGAACACGGTACACGTCCACGTCGTCCAGTGCATGTTGAGCGACATCCAGAGCGTCTGCGGGACTTCCCAGGGGGGAAAGAACAACCGGCTTCGCCTCGATTCCGTGAAGCGTCTCGCCGCAACCGTCATCGAGTTCAGCACCCGAACCGCTGGCAAGTTCATCGGCCGCGGCACCGACATTAAGCTCATCGACGTCGCATGGCAGGAATACGAGGACAACGCCATTCTTTACCTGCAGTTCTCCCCTGTGATGGCTCGCTGGTTCGAGAGGGAATACACGTTCATCGACTGGAACCTGCGCCGCAAGCTGATCGACACGGGAAAAGCCCTGCACCGCTTCCTTTCGGGCCAGCCCAAGAACTACGAAATCTATACCCGTAAGCTCCTGACCACGATCGGATACCTGCGCGAGTACAAGAAGTTCATGGCAGACCTGCGCATTGCCCTGGAACAGCTCGCTGCAGAGGGCTGGATCACCGAGTACCGGATCGTCGGAGACGGGCGCAAGGTGCCGCACAAGCTCGTTACCAAGCGACGGTAGATTTAATAGACGTCACCCCATGTCGGCCGGCGTTGCGATATACCAGGTCGCGCTCCAACAGCTTCTACCTTGTACCTAACGGCCCCGTAAGCCGGCGACCCAAGCGCTAGCGGGTGGTCGGCATTGTACCTAGTGGACCGGCTGCTTCGTCGCGCTCGGTGGTACTTGGTGGTACTTGCACGCAGGGCCTTTGCACAACGCCAAAGTCACTTTTGCCTTGCGCAGCACCCATTCCTTATCGCCGGGGGACGCCGGAGCAGGGAAGTGAATTCAGGTTCCGCCGCCTTCGCTGCCGGCCATGGAGAGCGAAAGCGAAGGCCGGTAGTCCGCGGAAGGCGTCGGCGCGTGCGTGTGACCGCAGTGGCGAAGGGGCCGAAAATCCCGGCAGCCGGCGGAGGTCATATGCAAAGCGCAATCCGACACGCCGTCGAGTCATTTGAGGGCGCTGTGG
>JARRNE010000237.1:0-10563 GCA_037385305.1 Chromatiaceae bacterium
GCCTCCAACAGGACTTCTTCGAATTCGTCCGGTCGTGACCACCGCCTCACGGTGGACAGGCTTTCTACGAGCCGGAAGTCTTCGTCGGCCCAGACATCCGCGGTAGAACTCCACACCATGCGTCAAGCAGGTATCCTCAATGAGCTGACGTTGCTTCGTGGATCGCTTGGGCGACATGGATTGCATGCGAAGCCAGCGCACGCTTTCGGCCAGGTCGGTGACTGTAATCAAACCGCTCCCCTGCTCTTTGCAGAAGATGTCGATGTTGTCTCCGTCCGGGTAAAGATACGGAGTGCGGATTCTCTGATAACTGCCATGCGGCGAGCATCTGAATAGCTCTCCCAGCTCTGCACTCAGCGCTGTACAAAGATTCGGCGCACTCATAATAACAAGTCCTCCTGTACCGGAGGCGGCGGCTCTAACGCTCCACTGTGCCTAATGTTAGCCTCCATGCAAAACTGCCCCCAGACTGAACACGGGTCAGTGGAGACGCGGGCGATTCTTGCCATGTTCGGCCAGACCGAAGGGCAAGCCATCGCGAGTTACCAGGACTTCGTCGCTGCGGGCACCGGCGAGCCGTCACCCTGGTAGAACCTCAAAGGGTCCCCTCGCGACTGGACCTACGCGAGGTGCCTCAGGCAAGGGGGCGACCGATCCCGCGCCAGTTGCATGACTATGACCAGGCGCACGCGGAGCGAAATGTAGCGATCAAGGCGGCCTACGCCAGCGGAGGGTACACGATGCGGGAGATCGGTGACTACTTTGGCCTACACCTGTCACGTGCCAGCCGGATTGTCCGCGGCCAATCCCGGGATGGCGCCGCGACCGAGGCAACAGTCAAAGCCTGACCCTTGACTGCGCCTCTTGACTGCCCCTCGAACGAGGCTCAATGAGCATCAAGTGCGTCAACACGGACTGCCCACAACGGCGCCGCTCGTGCCTCGATACGCCCGCAGCTTCGTGCGGCCGGTTCCGCTTGGCGTTACCTATGAGAAGACATACGGCACACCTTGTGCTATTATCCGCGCGTGAAGCCGATTTCTTGGAACACGAAGAAAAATGCATTACTCAAGGCCGAGAGAGGGGTTTCGTTTGAGGATGTGGTGTTTCATATCATGGCCGGTGACATCCTCGATACGGTGGACCATCCCAACCAAGTACGTTATCCCGGCCAACAGATACATGTGCTCGATATAGAGGGGTATGTATACCTCGTCCCTTTTATGGAGTCGGAAGAAGAGGTCTTCTTAAAAACCATTATTCCTAGCCGGAAGGCAACGAAGAGCTATTTGGGTGGAAGCAAATGAGTAAATTGCGTTCAAAAAACGCCGCAGAAACGCAGAAACGGCACCAGGAGTATGCGGAAGCGATGTTTAGAAAGGATGCGCGGATCAATATTCGGCTTCCTTCTAAGGATCTTCGTGGGCTACAGAAAAGAGCGCTGGCTGAAGGCATTCCGTATCAAACTTTGATTGCCAGTATCCTTCACAAATATCTGGAAGGCCGGTTGCACGAAAACAACGGCTAACCAGCCCATCAAGCCGACGCTCTCTTCGCTACGCTTCGTACGAGCGGCTTATGGGCGCTAGTTCGGGGAGCAGATGTCCGGTTTGGGTCGATTCTGGACCCTTCCACCAGCGCCTTGGCCGTGCACTGGCCTGGGAAGAGCGGGCCGTGGCGAAATGGACGAATCCCAGAAGCTCGCGACGAAATAGTATCGGAACCGGCAGCCGCGGCATCCCCCTGCGAGGGCGCACACGCTCCCCGGAATACCAAAGGCCCAGGTCAGAAACCTATAGCTGGGGTTTGGACGGGGTGATTAGCACTATGGCTCAGCTGGGAGATCTATCGACGGGTCGGGTGCGGGTCGGGAGGACCGTCGGCGCCACGGAGGGCGCCGTCGAGCGTACACGGAGGTATTGACGGCGTGTCCTGGCGGCCCGCACCCGACCCAGGCCCTGGCCCTGCCGCTGAGTTATCGCGTTAATCACCTTGGACGGACCCATCCCGCGGGCCAGCCCAGACGGTCGCGGCGCCAACGTAGCTCCGAAAGGATGAATGAATCGATCCCGTTCTCAGGGCGCATCCAGCCAATCGTGCAGCCGCGCGCGGAGCCGAATGAGGGCCTGGCCGTGGATCTGGCACACCCGCGACTCCGTCACTCCGAGCACGCTCCCAATCTCCCGCAGATTGAGCTCCTCATCGTAATACAGGGACATCACCAGCTTTTCCCGCTCCGGCAGGCCTTCGATGGCCTCCACCAAGCCTTGGCGAAACCCCTCTTCCTCCAGCTCCCGCAGCGGTCCCTGGTCCGCCGGAGCCTGCTCCGAGCCAGTCTCGTTCTCATCGTCGGACAGGATGTCGGGGTCTTCCATGCTGACCAGCCGACAGCCCACTGCGTCCGCAGCGAGCTCGTGGTACTCCTGGAGGCTGATGCCCAAGACCCGGGCGACTTCGACATCCCGCGCTTCGCGCCCTTCGCGGTTCTCGATTGTTCGGATGGCCGCAGCGGCCTCACGTGCCTTGCGGTGAACGGAGCGGGGCGCCCAATCCAGACGGCGCACCTCGTCCAACATGGCCCCGCGAACGCGCGTGCCGGCGTAGGTCCCAAAGCTCGCGCCGAAGGCGTCGCTGTAATTCCGGGCCGCCTCCAGCAGCCCGATCATCCCCACCTGGATGAGGTCCTCGACCTGCACGCCCGCGGGCAAACGCCCCAGGAGGTGGTGGGCGATGCGCTTGACCAGAGGGGCGTACTCATGCACCACCGCCTCGGGATCGAGCCGGCTGTGGGCCATATACGCGGCCTGGACGTTCATCGCCGATGACCGGGTCTAGCCAGCCTGTGCCTGCACCACCCGCTCCATGAAGAATTCAAGGTGCCCTCGTGCCGCAGCCGGTCGCGGCCAAGCCTCCAGTGCCGTCGCCAGCTGATTGAAGCTCGCCCCAGGAACGCTAAGACAACGTCCAAGAACCTGTCTGTGACGGAGCAGAGCTTTTGGAACAGCTTGCGGCCTTCGTAGGCATTACCGACCATGTTGGCGATCATGTGAAAGCGCTCCACCCCATGATCCCGGCTCAAGACCTTGATCAGGGCGTAGGCGTCGGTCAACGAGGCCGGCTCGTCGCACACGACGACCACCACCTCCTGGGCGGCACGGGTAAAGGCAATCACATCCCCGGTGATCCCGGCGGCGGTGTCAACCAGAAAGAAGTCGAGCGGCGCCTGCAGCCCGCTGAAGGCCTGAACCAAGCCGGCTCGCTCCGCCGCGCTCAGGGCAGCCATGCGGGCAACCCCCGAGGAGCCGGGAACGATCTTCATGCCCGCGGGGCCGGCGACGACGATGTCCTCCAGCTCCAGCTCTCCGCTCAGTACATGGGACAGGTTGTGCGCCGACTTCAGACCGAGCAGGACCTCCACGTTGGCCAGGCCGAGATCCGCGTCCAGCAGCATCACCTCGTTGCCGCGCCGTGCAAGGGCGACGGCGAGGTTGGTGCAGATGCTTGTCTTGCCGACCCCGCCCTTGCCGCCGGTCACTGCGATGACCCGGGCCGGCTTGCCGGCGCCTGTCGAGCTGGCCAATGCCATCGGGCTTCTCGCCGATTCAGACGAGGCCATTTGCAACTCTGCCTTCCGAGCAGGTCTCGTTCCGCGTGAACGCCGGCTGGGGATCGCCGGCCAGCTCCTCGGCCCGGGCAACAAGGTCCGCCGAGAAGCCGGGGTGAATGTCCTCCGGCACGCGCTGTCCGTCGCAGGCGTAGGTCAGAAGCAGCTGATGACGGACCAGGGCATCGATGACCGGCCCCAAAGACACCGCCTCGTCCAGCTTGGTCAGGATGCAGCCCTGAAGGCGCCCTTTTCCGAAGGCGCCAAAGATCTCGTCCAACCGGAATCCCCAAGATCTCGCCGAACGTCAGGAGTTGCTCCTGCGCCCCGATCCGGTAGGCATCCGTCGTGATCAGCGCAACGCGCTTGCGCCCGAAGCGCAGGGCAAACCGAGCGGCGAGCTTGGCCACCGTCGTTGTCTTTCCGACGCCCGTGGGACCAATCAGCGCCATGACGCCGCCGCTGTTGACGATGTCGTCGCCCACCACGGCCATCCGGGCGGATAGCGTCCGGCAGGCCGCCGCCCATGCCCGGTCGGGGGAATGGTCCTGTCGTCCGACCTCAGTGACTACACTCTCCGCGAGGGCACGGCCTATGCCCAAACGGTCCATGCGAGTCAGCAGCTCCTCCTTCACGGGATTGACGTCCTTTTCATCGAGCCGTCGCAGCTGGTGCTCGAGGGCGGCCCGGAGCCGTCGCAGCTCGCTGCCCATGGCGCCGAGCGCCTCTTCCTGATCCCCGGTACGCCCGGCGGCCTGGGCCAGGACAGGCGGGGCCGAGGGGGCAGGGGCATCCCGTCTCCGCGACTCCGGCCCGGGCTTGACACTCGGCTGCGGCGGAGGCGTGATGGGAGCCGCCGCCTCCCCCATCTTCGCGACGACGCTCTCGTCGTAGTCCACCGCGACCAGGATCTCCGTCCCGGACGACAGCCGCCGGCTCGATAGGATGACTGCGTCCGGTCCCTGCTCGTCGCGCACCATTCGCATGGCCTGCCTCATATCCGAAGCTACAAACCGCTTGATCTTCATCTCGCCTCGACCTCGTTTCGCTGCCCGGGGTCCACCCCGTCGACTCTGCTAACGGTCATGGTGCCAGCGCCACCCCAGAAAATGTAATTCGCTGGCGCCATGACCGTTTCCCTCACCCCATCCCTCTCCCAGAGGGCGAGGGGGATGTGGAGCGCGGATTCGCGCGACTTTCATAGTAGCGTCCGCTCTATCCAACACTGGCCACGACCCGGATCTGCTTGTTGTCTGGAATCTCGTTCACCCCCAGGACGTGCAGCGCCTTAAGGGTGGGTCGAAGCCAGCGCGCAAGCCAGGTCCGCAGCTGCGGAGAAACAACCAGGACGCTGGGCTTGCCGCCGACCTCTTGCCTCTCCACCGTCGCCCTGAGATTGTCGTGCAGCCGCCGCGCGAGTCCTGGCTCCAGGCCGAGCCCGCCGTCGCCACCGCTCTGGAGCGATTGAAGCAACAGCTGTTCCAGCTCCGGATTCAGAGTAATGACCTGAAGCTCCCGCTCCAACCCGTTGATATGCTGCACGATGGAACGCCCAAGTGCCGCCCGCACGGCATTCGTGAGGGTGACGGGATCTTGACTGTGGACGGCGTGCTCCGCCAGCGTCTCCGCAATAGTGCGCATGTCCCGGATGGGAACGCCTTCCGCCAGGAGGTTCTGGAGCACCTTGACGATGACGCTGATGGGCACGGTCTTCGGCACCAGGTCTTCCACCAGCTTCGGGGCCTTGCGCGCGAGCACGTTCAGAAGCTGCTGCACCTCCTCGTGACCGAGAAGCTCATGGGCGTGCTCCTGGATCAGCGTGCTCAGATGGGTGGCGATCACCGTACTCACATCCACCGCCGTGTAGCCCATGGTCTGGGCCTGCTCCCTCTGGGCGGCGGTGATCCACAGGGCGTCCAGGCCGAACGCGGGGTCCTTGCCCGGGATACCCTGTAACGCGCCAAATACTTGGCCCGGATTGATCGCCAGCTCCCGGTCCGGGTGCACCTCCGCCTCGCCCATGGGTACCCCCAGGAGTGAGATGCGGTACGTCGTCGGGGACAGATCGAGGTTGTCTCGAATGTGGACCGCTTGCACAAGGAACCCCAGCTCCTGTGACAGCTTCTTGCGAACCCCTTTGATGCGCCCCATGAGCTCCCCGCCCTGTTTCTGGTCTACCAGGGGGATCAGCCGATAGCCGAGCTCCAGACCGATGATGTCCACCGGCTGCACGTCGTCCCACGTCAGCTCCGCCACGTCGGCTGGCTTCTGCTCCGGCTCCTCCTCGACGACCTCGCCCTCTGCCGCATGTCCGCGCTCGATCAGGTAGGCGCCGACCCCGGCGGCACCGGCCAGGATCAGGAACGGCAGGTTGGGCATGCCAGGGATCAGCCCGAGCAGTCCGATGATGCCTGCAGTGACTGCCAGCGCACGTGACGACCCGAACAGCTGGGAGACGATCTGCTTGCCCATGTCCTGGGGGCTGGAGACGCGGGTGACGATGATGGCCGCCGCCGTTGAAAGCAGCAGCGCGGGAATCTGGGCAACCAGTCCGTCCCCAATGGTCAACAGGGTGTAATTGTGGATGGATCGACCCGACCGCCAATCCCCCGACGATGTTGATGATCAGGATCAGGATGCCTGCAACCGCGTCGCCGCGGACGAACTTGCTGGCGCCGTCCATTGCGCCGTAGAAATCCGCCTCCTGACCCACGATCTCCCGCCTGCTGCGAGCCTCGTCCTGGGTGATCAATCCGGCGTTCAGATCGGCGTCGATGGCCATCTGCTTCCCGGGCATGGCGTCGAGAGTGAAACGGGCGTTGACCTCCGAAACCCGGCCGGCCCCTTTCGTGACCACGACGAAATTGATGATCACGAGGATGATGAAGACGACGAATCCGATCGCGTAGCTGCCGCCCACGACGAACTGCCCAAACGCCTGGATCACCCGGCCGGCGGCGTCCGTTCCCTCGTGCCCGTGCATCAGGACCACCCGGGTGGACGCGATGTTCAACGCCAGGCGGAGAAGGGTCGCGAGAAGGAGCACGGAGGGAAAGGCCGCAAAATCCAGCGGCCGCAGCGTATAGACGGTCACCAGCAGGATGATGAGGGACAGAGCGATGTTGAAGGTGAAGAGAATGTCCAGCCCGAAGGCCGGGAGCGGTATGACCATCATGGCAAGCATGATGACCACCACCGCCGGAACACCGAGCGCGCTTCTCGCTGCAGAAGGCATCCTTACGACCAGGGACCCTGCTTCCATCTCTGCGTGCCTCTTGATTGCAAGGAAGAAGCTCCACCACGGGGAGGCTGATCAGGGGCCCTTCCGGCCGAGGTCAGCGCGATCTCCCAGCGGTAATGATCACTGCCCGTCATTGCGCGAGCCCCGCCGGCACCGATAGATCGGTTGGGGGCGGCGGCCGGGGATCACCCGTCTTGCGGGCGCCTCGAAGCTGGTAGACGTAGGCCAGCACCTGCGCGACCGCCAGATAAAGGGATGCGGGGATCTCGTGACCGATCTTGGTCGTGTGGTAGAGGGCCCGAGCCAACGCCGGTGCCTCCACGAGGGGGACATCGTTCGCCGCAGCGACCATTCGAATCCGCCCCGCGACCAGGTCGGCACCTTTGCCGACCAGCCTCGGCGCATTGGCCCGCAGCGGCTCGTAGCGCAGCGCGACCGCAAAGTGGGTTGGGTTGGTGACCACGACGTCGGCCTTCTGCACCTCGGCCATCATCCGCCGTCGAGCCATCTCCCGCTGGACGTTTCGGATGCGACTCTTTATCTCGGGACGACCCTCCGTCTCCTTCATCTCATCCCGGATCTCCTGCCGGGTCATGCGCAGCTGCCGCGCGTGGTCCCAGAGCTGGTACGGCACGTCCGCGGCCGCGATCAGCACGGTGGAGCCGGCCAGTATGAGGAAGAAGGTCCCGAACAAATCGAATGCATGGGCGACGTCACCGGCCACGGCGGCCCTGGAAATGCCGGTGACCTCCTCCTTGTGGTGCCACAGAAACAGTCCGCCGACGGCCGCAACGACCGTAACCTTCACCAGCGCCTTGGCAAGCTCCACCAGCCCGCGCGTGGAAAAGATCCGTCCCAGCCCCTTCACCGGATCCAACCTCTCCCATTTGAAGGAGAGCGCCTCCCCGCTGAGCAGCCAGCCGCCAAGCAAGGCGGGACCGATCAGCGCCAGGAGCAGCAATGCTGCCAGCAGCGGAGCGAAGAGAGCCAGAACATGGAGGCAATCACTGCTCAGGCTGGTGATCATCACCTCCGGGTGGGTGATGTCTCCCGGCGCCAAAGTGAGATCACGCTTGATCCACGCGAGCAGCCCGTCGCCGATGGAGGCGCCGAGCAGATATAAGAGACCTGACGCGCCCAGCAGCATCAGAGTCGTATTCAGCTCCCGCGAGCGAGGGACCTGACCCCGTTCCCGCGCCTCTTTCAGCCGCTTCTGTGTCGGTTGTTCTGTGCGTTCCTGTGAGGCTTCGCTCGACATCGCAGGGTGTTACCGGTGGACGAGCATCCCGAGCACCTGGAAGCAGCTTCCGAGAACCCCGTCAAACACGGGCGGCAGGTGTCCCAGAGAGAACAAGAGGGCAACAAACCCCAGGAGCAGCGTGACCGAGAACCCCACAGAGAAAATGTTCAGCTGGGGTGCTGCCCGGGTTGCAACCCCAAAGGCCAGATTGGTCAACAGCACAATGGACAGCACCGGCAGGGCAATGCGCAGTCCCTCGTCGAACATCAGCCCGCTCCAGCTCACGAGCGCCCACAGCGTCTCACCTGTCATACCGCTGTTGGCGACGGGGAGTGTGTGAAAGCTCTTTGCCAGAAGCTCCACCACCACCAGGTGTCCCCCGAACCCGAAGAACAGGAGCGCGCCCAGGAGCCAATAGAATTCACCGAGCAGCGGCACCTGCACACCGTTCTGGGGATCGACGACGGAGGCAAAGCCGAGGCCCATGCTGTTGGCCATGACCTGTCCGCCAACTGTCAGCGCCGAGAACCCGATCTGCAGAACCAACCCCATCGCAAGACCAATGAGCACTTGCTGGGCCAAGACGATCACCCCGGCAAGACCGAAGGGCTCAACCGTGGGTGCCCCCTGCACGAAGGGCTGGACGATCCACGTCAGCAGCAGGCCCAAGACGAGACGGATGCGAACCGGAGTCAGACCGGATCCGAACACCGGCGAAACGGACAACATTGCGCCGATCCTGGCGAACGCCAACATGAAGGCACTGATCCAGGCCGTCAGTGCATTCGCCGACACATCCATCGCATTACCCGATCAAAGAGGGAATCGACTCGAATAGATGCCGTGCATAGCCCACGATGAGCCCCAGCATCCAGTGCCCGGTGACATAGACAATCGCAACCAGCCCAATCAGCTTTGGGATAAACGCGAGCGTCGTCTCGGTGATCTGGGTGGCCGCCTGAATGATGCTGATAACGAGACCCACCGCGAGTGCCGACAACAGCAAGGGCGCGCTCAGCATCACGGTCACATAGAGGGCCTGTTCACCGATGGAAAGCACCTGCTCCGGGGACATGGCTGCGTCCTTGTGGTCGCCTAAGTGAAGCTTGATGCGATCGTGCCCACCACCAGTGTCCAGCCGTCTATCAATACGAACAGCATGATCTTGAACGGTAGCGATATGATCATCGGCGAGAGCATCATCATGCCCATTGACATGAGCACACTCGCCACCACCATATCGATGATCAGAAACGGCAGAAAGATCAGGAAGCCGATCTGAAACGCGGTCTTGAGCTCGCTGGTCAGGAAAGCAGGCAGCAGGAGAGAGAAAGGCACACTCGCCCGGGATTGAAGCTGCTTCCGCCCGGACAGCCGGACGAACAGCGCAAGGTCTTCCTCCCGGGTTTGCGGCAGCATGAATTGACGCAGGGGGACCGCGGCCTTCTCCATGGCCGCTTGCGCCGTGATCTGATCCTTCAGGTAAGTCTGCACCGCCTCGTTGTTGATGCTGGAGAGGACCGGAAGCATCACGAAGATGCTAAGAAACAGCGCAAGCCCGATGAGCACTTGATTCGGGGGAGTCTGAGACGTGCCAAGGGCCTGGCGGAGGAGGGCCAGGACGATGATGATGCGGGTGAAGGACGACATCGTCAGGAGCACTGACGGCAACAGCGTGAGGGCCGTCATGGCCAGCAGGATCTGGAGATTCAGGCTGTAGGTCTCACCGCCGCCCGCCGCGGGTGTTACGGTGACCGCCGGGAGCATCTGCCCGGCCAACGCGATCCCGCCGGTCAGCGCGAGCCCAATCCCGACACAGATGCTGATCTTGAACCTGCTCATTGCCTGAACCTGCTCATTGCCTCTGGCCGCCTTGCAATGCCTTGCTGAGCCGCTCGGCGAAGCTCGGTGGCTTCCCGCTCGGTCTGCCCGGAAGAAATACTGGCTTATCCAGCACGTGGAGGGTACTCAGCCGCCCGGGCGTGACGCCCACGAGCAGCTGCGTCTCGCCGACCTCCACGAGCAGGATTCGCTCCTTGGTACCCAGCGCGAGGCCGCCGACGACCCGCAGGCCGCTGCCGCCACCGGTGGGGAGGCTCGACAGCCGGCGCAACAGCCAGATCACGACGAAGATGCCCATGACCACCAGCAAGAGGGCGCCGGTGACCTGCGCGAGCGAGCCAACCTCGCCCCCATGGCCAAACGGGACGCCGGTCCCGCCCTCGACCGGCTGGGGTTGCTCGGCAGCCCACACCGGAGCCGCAAGCAGGCAGGCGGCGATGGTCGCGGAGAGCTGCAACAGACGGGCGTTGATCGCTGACGTATTCACTGTCGGCTTACGATGTCTTGATTGCCTTGCTCAGGCTCGACGGACTTGCGCATTGACCTTCCTTAGCCCCGCTGGAGTCTCTTCACCCGCTCACTCATGCTCACCACATCCGTCAGCCGGATGCCGAACTTGTCGTTGACGACCACGAC